>CAZCPZ010000001.1:0-25620 GCA_964499875.1 uncultured Thermoplasmatales archaeon
ATGCTCCCGTCGGGATTTGAACCCGAGTTGCCGGCTCGAAAGGCCGGAATGATTGACCGGACTACACCACGGGAGCAGCAGCCCTGCCCAGATTCGAACTGGGGTCGCTGGCTCCAAAGGCCAGAATGTTAACCACTACACCACAGGGCTACAGCACAGGGGTAGTAAATTATGATAACCTATATTTAGAGGTTTTGGATATCTAAAATCTTTCTCTTCATCTTAAGATTTAAAAGGTTATGAAGTTAAAGTTATATTCCCGTTGTTTGGTAATAGATCTTGGAAGAGGTGGATTTCATGGATACAATAAAATTATTAGTTAGGGTTTCAGAGGTTTTAAAGAAAAAGGGTTTAAAGGTTGCTACTGCTGAGTCTTGCACTGGTGGTTTAATTGGTCATACTTTAACTAATATATCTGGTAGTTCAGAGTATTATGATAGAGGAATGATATCTTATAGCAATAGAGCTAAGATGGAACTACTGGGGGTTCCAGAGGAGTTACTGGAGAAGTATGGTGCTGTTAGTGAAGAAGTAGCAAGAGCTATGGCAGAGGGAGTGAGAGAGAAGTCAAAGGTTGATATTGGTGTTGCTACTACGGGTATAGCTGGTCCAACAGGTGGAACTAAGGATAAACCAGTTGGATTGGTATATATTGGGGTTTCTACTAGAGAGAAAACTGTCGTTAGGAGATGCTTGTTTCATGGAAGTAGATTGGGTAATAAGGAGAGTACTTGTAAAGCAGCCCTGGAATTACTACTGGAGGTTCTTGGTGAAGAGGTGAAATAAAGTTGATTTCTATAGATGGATCCTATGGTGAGGGTGGTGGACAGATTCTTAGAACTGCTATTGCTTTATCTGCTGTGACAAATACTCCCGTAGAGATTAAGAATATTAGAGCTAATCGTCCTAATCCAGGTATTAAAGCACAGCACTATACTGCACTACGTATCGTTAAAGAGTTATGTAACGCTGAGACAGAGGGATTGGAGATAGGTTCTCATCGAGTCTTTTTTAACCCAGGAGAGTTTAGAGGTGGAAGCTATAAATTTGATATTGGAACAGCTGGTAGCATCGTACTTGTATGTCAAGCATGTATTCTAGCTGCTGTTAGAACAACTAAGCCGATAACACTATATTTAAAGGGTGGAACAGATGTTAGATGGTCACCATCCTGGGATTATTTTACTCACGTGTTTCTACCGCTACTTAGAAGGATGGGTGTAGAGGTTGAGACTAGGTTAATTAGAAGAGGATACTACCCAGAGGGCGGAGGAGAAGCAGAGATAAGGATTCAACCTGTTGATGAGCTGAAGCCTATTAAGTTAGAGGATTTCAAGGAATGTAGGAAAATAGAGGGTATAATACATGTAACGAATCTACCTGAGCATATTGGGAAGAGGATGAAACACTCAGCAGTGAAGGTTTTTGTCAGCAAGGGTATAGATGCTAGGATTAGTGTGGAAACCAGTAGTTCTAGATCTACTGGTACTGGTATAACTGTTTGGACGACCTGTGAAGGGATTCATCTAGGTAAAACTATGCTTGGAGAGAAAGGTGTTCCAGCAGAGGAAGTTGGTAGAAAAGCAGCTGAGGAATTGGTATCAGAGTTATCTGCTAAACCAACCGTTGATGTAAACCTATTTGATCAACTAGTACCGTACATGGTATTAACTAGGGGAGGAGAGAAATCTGTTTGTAGGGTAAGAGAGATTAGTAAACATGCTGATACCTGTATGTGGCTTGTATCCAAGTTTTATGGGGAGGAGAGTTTATTTAAGGTTGATAAGTTAGAGGGAATCTATAGAGTGGAATCTATTGGAAGAGGATTATAGATGCGAGACATCTAGTACTTTAATCTTATATCTAACAAATTTAATAACTAGGTAGACTACTAGTAATGCAGCTAATAGGCTTACGAATACTCCGAGTTCCTCCCATGATACTAGAAAGTTGTATAAACCATGGATGAGGAAAGCAAGTAGGAAGTATGGTATAACTCTGAGACGAGAGGTGTTGAGAATTAAACTTTTACCGTAACCATAACCAGTTAAAGCAGTTGCTGATGCATGAAGCAAGCATCCTCCAATGCTTCTAATACTCATTAGTATAATAAATACCGTTAAACCCTCTGATAGGAAACTCCAACCGTAGAATAGGTTTTCTGTTGCAGAGAAACCAAGACCAGCAACTGCACCATAGATTAAACCATCTTCTAATTCCTGTAGAGATCTCCTAACTGTTTTAGTGCGAAGAGCCATTGGTTTAGCGATTTCCTCTGCAAAAGGAGCAATGAGTATAACCGTTAGAAGAGTGAAGTCATCCGCTGATGTGAAGGATATAGATATTGAGATATCCAGTATTATCTCTAGGAAGAGAGCTGCTATTACAGCGAGTGATGCACCCCATAGGAAGCAGAATAGAATGGTACTCCATCTCTCCCTATTATATCGTTCAGTGTTTCTAATCCATATAGTGTATATCAGTGGCGGTAGGAAGGATGCTATAAGTAGGATAATCAACTCTCTAGTATTCACATGGTTCTTAAAACCTGGAATGGTTTTTAATGTTTTAGAGGGATCTTTACACCTTTAGGATATACGTGGAAAGAAGGGAGAGAGTGTTAGCCTAGTATTATCATTAAAACAAGGATTTTCACTAGGTAGAGGATTGGATCAAAGAGAGGTAATCTTAGTATAAATGGTATAGGTGCTACTGGTGGTCCTTCTTCTGGTAGAGTAGAGGAGTTGGTTAATCTAATGAAGTGAACGGTGTTTCTTTTAATCAACTTGTTTACATTAAAGGTTTCTCCATTAGAAACTTCTTCATCTATAATTTCTAGGTGATGAGAATCATCTATTATGTAGTAGGCTATGGTGTAAGATGAGTTCCAAGGTATATTAGTTATGTTAATGTTGTACTCTGTATCTACTGCATCATAGTTGCTTATCAAGATGGAGATGTTGTTTTTATCTTTGGAGATACCTGCTAGATAATTGATCCCCGGGTGGATCGTTGTCTCATTAATGGGTGTTAACCTAATAGGTGTGTCTTGGGTGATATAGTATAGTGCCTTGTACACCAAGGCTGGTGTTTTATATAAACCTTTATCGGTGAATAAACTAAGGTCGAAACCTGAGAGTTTAAGTAACCAGTTGTTATCTTGGGTTCCACGGTATCTAAAAGCATAGTTAAGATCAGCATCTTGAAATAGTATAATTGAGTTGGCTGTAAAAGCAGCATTTCTAGCATTTTCTTTGTCTCTCTGAGGAGTTAGTAGATGAATATTCCACTCAGTTAGTATATCCTCACATTCTGTTAAACCAAAGGAGTCAAGTAGTGATCTAACTCTTAGAGAATTAACTCTTAGCTCCTCTGGAGTTGTTGCGTAGCAATGCCAAGAGAAGAAATCAATTAGTACATTATTTTCTACTAAGTGTTCAAGGAATAATCTTGTATAGTTGAGGTTATCAATAGATGATACACTTGATCCACCAATTTTTAGAGAGTTATTATAGTTTTTCAGGGTTTGAGCAGTTATACTGTAAAGTTGATAATATTCCTCGCTGGTTCCATTCCAGAAACCTTTTAGATCTGGTTCATTCCATATCTCCCAGTATGTGATATTATAGTGGTAGCCATTGTTCCATCCATCATTATAATGCATAACTATATGTTTACATACCTCAGCCCATTTACTATAGTTCTCTGGTGGTTGACGAAGAATTTTATTATCACTAGCGCTTTCTCCTAGTCTATAAAATATTTTACAGCCTGCATCTATAATAGATTTTATAACCTCATCAGACTCGCTGAAATCATAGCTGTTTTCATCAAAGGGGTCAGCGCTCCAATTCGGGAATATGCTATGTATATCTGTTGGTCCAAAGAAGTCATGTGTCCTAACCATATCTACTCCAATATCCCTGTATTGCTCTATTAACTCAACACCTTCTATATAATACACAGGGGAAGGGCCACAGTTTATCTCACAATAAGATTTGATTAAACCATACGTATTCAAGCAATCTAAATGTGTTTCCAGAGAAGAACCATCTGGTGGGGTTTCAAACATAGAAAGAAGGATAAAAACAAGAACAGCTAAACCAATGGTAAACTTACTCATTAAAAAAAGTATATATAAATAATGGTATTTAAAACATTGAGATAAGATTTTTTGACATAGAAACTAAATTTAGCAGAATAGAAACAATCTGATACCGCGTTGAGAGATAATTTTTATATATGTCAACTCCTTAGAAGTTTCTTGTGAAAATAGAGGTATACTTTGTTTTAGTGCTTTTAATGATAACCTCTCTTCTATCTGGTTGTGTAACAGATGAGGATAGCATCATATATGATGGAAGAATAAGGTTCTACTTACTTCATTTACCTAAGAGCTATAACCCCTCTACTCCTACACCTCTTGTTATAGCTTTACATGGCGGTGGAGGAAACGCTCACCACATGGAGGAGAAAACAGGTTTTAGTTTATTGGCAGATGAAGAAAGATTCATAGTTGTGTATCCAGAGGGTACAGGTAGGTTGAAACATAGAGGTTTAACATGGAACGCTGGTTACTGTTGTGGTTATGCATTGGAGAATAATGTAGATGATGTAGGATTCATTGAAACCCTGATTAAGAAATTAGAGAGTGAATATAATATTGATCCAAATAGAATCTATGTAACGGGTCACTCGAATGGAGCCATGCTAACATATAGAGTGGGAGCAGAATTATCTAATATAGTTGCTGCTATTGCACCAGTTGCAGGATCCATAGGTGGTTACGCTACTAATGATTCTCCATTATGGGTTATACCAGAGCCAAAGTATCCTGTTTCTGTTGTAGCTATCCATGGTTTACTTGATGCTCATGTACCATATTATGGTGGTCATGGTTCAAATGCCACTGGTAGTAGAATAGATTTATCAGTGAATGAATCTATATCCTTCTGGGTTCAACACGATGATTGTGATTCAACTCCTATTAGAGAGGTGTATGGTAATATAGTTAAAGAAACCTATTCTAATGGAAGTAATAATACAGAGGTTGCGTTATATACTATCCTAGATGGCGATCATAGATGGCCTGGTTCATATATAGAGGAATACAAGAATTTCTCAGCTACTAGGGTGATATGGGATTTCTTTAAGAGTCATCCTAAAAATATTTGAAATGAGAGCATAGAGAGGGATTCCTTGGTAAGGAATACTCCTCTTTAACATTGAGTAGATAGTTTTTTCAAAATGTTTTTCTAGGGTTAGTATATTGCGGGGTATCAGCCACAGTTATTAGGTGGCGGAGGAAAAAGAGTTGGATCACAGTATATGGCTTATAGTTGGGGGAGCAAGCGCTGTAGCTTTCTATATGGCTTGGAGTATTGGCGCTAATGATGTCGCTAATTCTATGGCGACTGCTGTTGGTGCAAGAGCTATTACCTTCCGTCAAGCAGTTTTTATTGCTGGTATACTAAACTTGATAGGAGCAGTATTTGTTGGTAGTCACGTCACTGACACTGTTAGGAAAGGTATTGTAAATGTTACCGGTATAAACCCTGAGTCGCTACTATTAGGTTTTATAGCGAGTTTGCTTGCAGCAGCTATATGGGTTACTATCTCAACTTGGAAGGAGATGCCAATCTCTACCACTCACTCTGTGATAGGAGCTTTAATGGGTTTCGGTATAATAGCTGGTGGTTTATCAACTGTTAAATGGAGTACTGTTACCGCTGTTGTATCTAGTTGGGTTTTATCACCGATTGTAGGTTGTATACTAGCATTCTTTGTGTTTAGAGTTATTGTTAAGCTTATATTTGCTACGGAGAATCCTGTTAGATCAGCTAGGATAGTTGGACCAGTAATTATAGGGTTTACTGCTATGCTAATCACTTCATCGTTATTCCTCAAAACTCCTTTGAGCAGTAAACTAGGGTTATCAGAGGAAGATGGCGTCCTTATTGCAGGGGTAGTTGCGGTGATTGTAGGCGCACTGGGTATTTTATTACTAAGGAGGGTTAAATCTAAACCAGGGGAAGAGTATAAAACCGTTGAAGGAATATTTCGTAAGCTACAGATTGTAACTTCTTGCTACGTGGCTTTTGCTCATGGAGCAAATGATGTAGCTAATGCTATTGGTCCAGTGGCTTCTATTATACCACTTGCTCAAGGTATACCTGTTGGTTCAACGGTTGAGGTACCAATCTCATTACTTGCTCTTGGAGGATTTGGTATAGCCGTTGGTTGTATGACTTGGGGTCAAAGAGTTATGAGAACAGTTGGAGGGAGAATCACAAGTCTAACAAATACTAGAGGGTTCTCCGTTGATTTTGGTGCTGCAACAACTGTTCTAGTTGCATCTAAATTAGGTATGCCGATTTCTACTTCTCACACTGTTGTTGGAGCAGTAATCGGCGTAGGATTAGCTAGGGGTTTAGAAGCTATTGATTTAAGTATCATTAAGAAGATAGTTGTATCTTGGCTGCTTACTCTTCCAATAGCCGCTGGTACATCCATAGTAATTTTTATAATCCTACAAGCTATAGTTTAGTAGAGAGGAGGATATATGGAGAAGAATCATTTCCGGGTTCCATTAACGAGTACATTTAGGAGGAAATCCCCTTTTGCTTTGCTATTAGAGCACATGAATAAGGTTAGGGAATGCATTGATCTACTAGGAGATGGTTTGATTCGCTACTATAAAGGGGATTACACCTCTTTCTCTAGTATTGCTAAGAGAGTGGATGAGCTTGAGCATGAAGCAGATTTGATTAAAAGTAATATTAGGAATCATCTTCCAAAAACTATTTTGATGTCTGTTGAGAAAGGAAAATTTTTGTGGTTACTAAGGGAGCAGGATAAGATTCTTGATCACGCAGAGAATTTAGCTAAGATGCTTGATATGAGACATACTAGGATACCTGATGAGATTCAAAAAATTTTTATTGAGCATGTAGAGTGTGTCGTTAAGACTGTTAAAGCTATGGAGAAAGCCGTTGAGAATATTAGTGATCTACTTGAGACAGGTTTCATTAGAAGGGAGAGAGAGGAGACAAAAGAAGCTATACATAAAGTACATGATTTTGAGAGAGAAGCAGATTTGAAGAAGTATGAGGCAACGAAGGGTATCTATAAACTTGAGAAGAAGCTTGATCCAATGGATGTGTATCATCTATTGAAGATAGCGGATTGGGTTGATGATATCGCTGATCACGCAGAGAATGTAGCAGATTGGCTTAGAGCTATGATTGCTAGGTGAGAAAAGCCTTCACCGCATTTATTCCCCGTGGTAACCCCATGGAGGAAGCAATTGGTTTACATTTGGTTCTAAGTAGGTAGATGATTGGTCTATAGCTTGTTTCAGAGAAGGATTCATAGTTAGCCATTCCTTTACATATTATTAGATCACAATTTTTGAGATGGTTTGATAACTCATCAGGTATACAGCTGAAGTTTACTCCTACTGCGAAGCAACCAGTTGTTAGTATCTCATCAACAACTTCTCTGAAACCTATTTTCTCGGCATCCTCCATTGTGGCATCACTGAGTATAGGTTCTCCTTTAACAACCAAAGTTATATGGAGTTTTGGATTAAACTCCTTGATTTCTTGGAGAAGTAGTTTATCGAATACTATTTCACCACAGTTATCCGCAAAGAATAGGATTTCACTACTCTCTAGCAGTAAATCTTTTAAGGTATCTGTATCATCGTATCCTAAACCCTCTTTTAACATAGAGTCAAAGTTTTCTTCTAATAACTTTGGATGGGTACTTCCTCCTTCTATACCAAAGTCTAGGGTGTTACCTATAATAGAGCATAGTATACTAGTCTTTAGTGGATCATTTGATTCATCGATTAATCTCTCAACTTTAGGTAGAAGAGTTAATGCTGTCTTGTTACTCTGATCTTTCAATTTTTTATATGGATCCTCATCTCCTAAGAGAGTGTATACCTTACTATGTACTACTGTTGCAATCTCTGCGCTACTTCTATTTGGATTATATATTCTTGATAGAATACCACAAGCTGTCTTCATAATAGTGGTTTGAAGGTTTTTATCAGTGGTGCTAAGATTAGTTTCGAAGAGAACTCTTCTTAGCAAACACGGTATACATTCTGCGTGGATCTTCATACAGGTTAGCTGGTAACACTAGTTTTATATTAGAGGATTGCGAAAAAGAGTAGGTTTTTAAAGGTGGAGATACATATATTATTTGATGAGTTCTTATAGAAAAAAAGCTTATAAGAAGGTGCCCTTTGATCCCCTCCATGAGAAGGGGATTGAGGAGAGAGTTAAAGAGGAAGTTAATTTATTCAAAATGGAGGAGAATCTTGTTAGAGGAGAATCAGAGAGACCCCCCACTGAGAGTAGTGAAAAGGACTTAGATTAGGTTTATGTTAGAGTCTTCAGTAAGTAAACACCTTTATCTTTGAATCCGAGTTGTCTATAGTAATTCCTTACACCTATCCCACTTAATACAAATAGATGCCTCTTATCGAATTCATCTCTGCAGATTCTCTCAGCCTCCTCGATGAGTGTCTTCCCGTAACCTCTATGCTGCCATCCATCCATGAGGTGTTCCCCAATAGGTATTTCTCTACCAACAACTTTGAGTTCCCTTATGATCATACAGGGGTGTCTAGATAACTCTGGTCTATGTGGATTAGTGATATCTCGTAGACGAAGATAACCTATTATAGCATCGTTTTTCTCTTCTACTAGCGATAAGAAGATTTCTTCTCCTTCACTGGCAGGGTAATTGATAACATGGAGATTAATACTGTTCTCATCGATCTCCAACTGTTGACGTAGTAGTTTATGTCCAATCTCCCTGCAGCGGATACATCTACAGTGTGCATCATGTCTCTCCATATCTTCCTCTACTAGTTGACGTAGGTTACTCTTGGTTACACCAGCTGCTATATATGGTGCAGGTACATCTCTTTGAATTCGTTGAATACGAACCCATTCTGGGATAAAAGATTTAATCTTAGCTATTAGATATGAGGCTTCCTCTGAGGTTAAAGGGTTATATCTACCCTTCTTCCATTCCTCATAAAGTGGAGTACCTTCTATAACGAGTGTTGGATATATCTTGATCATATCTGGTCGGAAATCCGGGTTTTCAAATATAGTTTTAAAAGCTTCGAGGTCTTTATCTATATCTGAGGCAGGTAAACCTGGCATCATATGGTAGCAGACTTTTAAACCACTTTCTTTAGCTAAACGAGTCGCTTGTATAGAGTCAGTTACAGTGTGCCCTCGTTTAATCTTGTATAGTATTTCATCGAATACTGTTTGTACTCCTAGTTCAACTCGAGTAGCTCCTAGATGTAGAGATTGATCTATATGTTGTAGCCTGAACCAATCAGGTCTTGTTTCAACTGTTAAACCGACACATCGATGGGGCGCTTTTTCATTTCTTCTCTGTGCCTCCTCTAGAGTAGAAGAGGGATTTTCGTTTAGGGCATCTAGGCATCTCTTTATAAACCATTCTTGGTAGAAGAAGGGTCTAGCTGTTAGTGTACCGCCCATGATTATGAGATCTATCTTATCAGTAGCGTGTCCTATGATTTGAAGTTGAGTTAATCTACTCTTTGTTTGTAGGTATGGATCAAATCTATTGTTGTGTGCTCTTAGAGCAGCTGGTTCATAACCAGTGTAGCTCTGAGGGGTTCCTCTTTGTGGTCCACCTGGACACGGTGTGCATCTACCATGCGGACACTTTTCTGGGCTTGTCATAACTGCTATGATTGCTACCCCTGATATTGTTCGCATTGGTTTAGTTCTAAGAACCATTAGGACCCTCCTTTTATCCTCCTCCGGTAGATTCCCTGGTATATACTGTAATATCTCACTGTCAGGAGGTATCCTCTTCAATTTGTATTTCTCGCATAACTGTATTTTTAAACGATGCAGTTCTTCTTTAGATCGAATGGAGTTGGATAGGATATTATCTATGATCTCAGAGTATATATTCATCTCCTATAGAGATCAATGGGGTTTACTAGGATAAAAAACTTATGTATAAAAAGAAAGTTTGGGCACTCAATAACTATAGAGTTATAATGGTCCTATAAATGACACAATAAATTTATTTTTCAATAAAATTTTAAATAATAAATATTCTATGTCTCTATTTGATGGTGTTGAGAGTATTCTATGTGGTTGTGCTCCTAGTTTCACTGCTTCTAACCCCTATGTTATCGATGTGTCAGGATATCTCCTCTAGTAGTATTTTATCTGGTGGAGTATACTATGTTGCTCCATGGGGAGATGATGATAACCCTGGTACTATAGATAAACCTTGGCGTACCATTGGTAAAGCCGCTGATACACTTGAAGCAGGAGATACAGTATATATCAGAGAAGGTGTATACTATGAGAGGGTCATACCAAGGTATTCTGGTACTCAAGGTAGTTATATAACATATGCTGCTTTCCCTGGGGAGAATGCAACTATAAGTGGTAAGGAATTAGTTTACCTGATGATCTCACGGGTTTAATCTATATTGCTGATAAGAGTTATATTAAAGTAGAGAGATTAAATATCAAGGATGTTGGACCTCACGATAATAATGCTGGTATACTAGTATATAATTCTCATCACATAGTGGCTAAGGATAACTATATCTATAACACTAGTTCCTCTGGTATAGGTGTTTGGGAGAGTAGCGATATAGTTGTTGATGGAAACGAAGTAGTTTTAGCTTGTAATGATGGAGAGGAAGAGTGTATAACGATTGCTGGTACTAAAGGTTTTGAGGTTAAAAATAATCTTGTTCATCATGGTGGACCAGGTACACTTGGTGGAGAGGGTATAGATATCAAGGATGGTTCTAGAAATGGTAGGGTTTATAGAAACAAGGTTTATCATCTGAATAGGATAGGTATCTACGTTGATGCTTGGGATAAACATACTTACAGTATTGACATCTACCAAAACATTGTATATGATTGCAATGCATATGGTTTCGCAGTGGCTTCAGAGAAAGGAGGGCTACTAGAGGAGGTAAGGATCTATAATAATGTTGCGTATGGTAATAGTATGTGTGGTATAGGTGTAGCTGGTTGGGGTGAACGTGTCTTTAGGCATCCTATGAGGGGTATAGTGATAATGAATAATGTTTTCTATGATAATGGCAGGGGAGACTGGGGTGGGGGGATCTCAATTGAGAATAGGGATGCAGAAGATATTGTTATTAGGAATAATATTTGTAGTCAAAACCTTCTGTTTCAGATACAAGTAGAGGTTAAGATACCAAATCTAGTGGTGGATCATAATTTGATTGATGGGTATAGGGGTTATGAGACAGAGATTCGTGGTGAGAATTATGTAGAGGGTGATCCATCGTTTATGAACCCCAGTCTAGGTGATTTTCATCTAACGAAGGGATCCCCAGCTATAGATAATGGCTCCTCTAATGGTGCCCCTGGTTTCGATTTCGATGATAACTATAGGCCCCGTATGAATGATTATGATATAGGTGCTTTTGAGTATCCTAGAACAAAGTATTATGGAGTAGATACTATTGAGAAGGAAGAGTTTTCATTCCTCAAGAATCATTTAGGTGGAAACCTAGCAGGTGTAGCATTAGAATGCAGTGTTGAGGATTGGTGGGAAACCTTGAGGGAGGCTGAGAGGAATAATATTAGGCTTATTATATGGCCTCTTGGTCATGGTCACCAGTATACCCCTTGGAAGTGGAATGGTACAGGTTGGGATATCTCTGAGGGTTTAGAGGTTTTAGAGTATGCAGAGAGTTATGTTACTAGTGGTGGAGAATCCTTATTAGCTGTGTTAATGTCTCATGAACCATTCTGGAATGATGGGAATCCTTTTACAACAAGTCAGATGAAACAACTATATTCTAAGCTAAAAAGTGTTGCTCCTCATGTTAAACTCTATGTTGCTTTTGGTTGCCTATCTTGTTTTGATGTTAACCCTGATACTAGGATTGAGAATGGCATCGCGGATGTAGCTGGTATATGGCTACATTGCTTTGGTGGAATGGAAGGAAGCATAGAGGATGCATTGAATAGGATTGATAGAGACTATGAGTTGATACAAGAGAAGAATTTGGATATGGATTTATTTTTTGCTATTCAGACTTTTGGCATAGAGGGTACAAGATACAGGATGCCTTCTGCTAATGAGATGCTAGAATTTGGCAGTAGGGTTTTTGAGAAGAATAAACTCGATGGAATCTTCTGGTATCCATGGGGTAACCCAGCTGGTTACACAGAGTGGTTAGAGAAGGATAGATATGATGAGAAGGGTAATGATAGGTGGAGTGTTGTACAGTATTTCTCAGATGTTTATATGAATAAGAGTGAAGCATTGTATGTAGAAATAGTTAGACCATCCAACTACCTGTATGTGTTTGATAATGAGATACTACCTTTTGGTTATCCTTTGATTATAGGTGGAGTAACTATTAGAGTAGAGGTATCTAAGGATGTTGATGGAGTTGAATTTTATATTGATAATGTCTCGAAGTTTGTGGATACAGAGGAGCCTTTTGAGTGGTTCTGGGATGAGAACATTATTGGTTGGTCTGAAATAAGGGTAGTGGCTTATGGAGATAATGAACAAGTAGATGATACATTATCTACTCTAGTGATTAATACTTGAAATAATCGGTAGAAAAAACTCTTCATGAAAGAGAGGATATTTTATGGTTTCGACCAGGAGAAGTATGGAGAAAAGATATATCTAAGATCTAAGAGAACCCTAGGTAGAGAGGAATCCACGAGTTGAGATTGAGAATAACAAAATAGGATGGAGGATACCTCTTGGGAAGAACAGTTGTCAAATAGTAGTAAATGATAAATAAATCAATTATGATATATTTTTGTGGAGAATAAAACATGGTTCTACTTGGTATTAGTAATTAATCTATCAATTCTTTCTATTCAATGGTCTAACCTAGAGAATGTTAACCAGTGTTTCCTGAATCCACCTAAGATTAAACATTTGATGGAGGACACAATTACCTATTTTTCAGTACCAGAGGGTTGTAAACTAGATATAACATTGCATCATATATGGATGTATGGTAACTCCACTTTCAGGGTTTTCAATGAAACCGGTGAGATTTACAAGGAGGTTGTTTTTACTAATAATGAGAGTGATGTAACAAAACATGTCTTCTTTAACCAATCTGGTACTTATAAGATGGTTGCTTTTGGAACTGGTTTCTCATATGATCTAGAGTTTAATGGTTATAGTTCCAATTGGGGTTTCGTTGTAGCTGCTTTTCCACATAAGGGTTTATTTAGACTTAGAGAAGGTGAATCCATAAAGGTTTTCTTTAAAGTGAAAGGTAGAAGCTTCTACTTCTATGCTACTGAGGACTTTGATTTAACGAGGAGAGATGGTTATATAGAGGTCTATAATCCAGAGGGGGATAAGAAAGCTAGTTTCCATCTGATCTCAAATATCCTAGATAACTGTTTCCAGCAGAGTGTTGAGTTGAAGAAGAATAGTGATGATGAAGAGTTTTGGTATGCCATATTATATGGTGAGGGGAGTAGGACTGCTAAGCTAGGTTTATGGGTTAACCAGAGTAACTATGATTACCCAACCGGTTTAACTACTTTTTTAACAACCAAACCAGAATACTATTTTAAACCTTGTTTCAAGAGTCGATGTATAGATATAGAGGTTTATGGTGAAATCACTAAAAAAGCACTTGTAGGAGCAGCTGGTTATCCTTATCGTTATACTGATACCATCTATAATTATACGAGTGAACTTAATCTAAAGACCTTTAATAAATATGTTAGTTGGAGGTGGAGGGAGAGAGATGAGGATGCTAATCCTAGAAATGATGATAATGATCCTTTTCATATAAACTGGAAGGGGTTTGATTTTAGAAGTTTTGATGAGAGATTCAGTTTCTTCAACAAACTAGGTATAGCTCCCGTGCTTAACTTGAAATGGAGTAGAGATTGCTTCTTATCTAAACATCCAGCAATCTGGGATGAGAATGATATACAGGAATACGCAGAGTTTTGTTTAGCCACGGTTATACATTGTGTCGCACCTGATCTAGAGGATCCACCGAGTAATAGAACACCCTATAATATTATGGGTATACAGCTTCTAGGTGAACCTAATATACTACTTGAGGAGGAGCTAAATATAGATTCTGCTTTAGATAAATATATTGAGATTCTAAAAATAGTTGGTAATAGGATTAAGGATTACCCTGATGGGAGAGTTAATAGTGTAAAGATTTTTGCTCCTGGTATAGGTAGTGATGAACTAGGGGAGTATGGAAAAATATACTGGGTTTCTCGTATACTTAGAGAAGCAGAGGAATATGTAGATGTGATTTCATGGGATGAATATTATAAGTGGCTGTTAGAGGAAGTAGATAACTATGGTAGAGATACTAGGGAGATGATTAGTTTAATAAAACACCTGGGTTACGATAAAGAGGTGGGTATGTGTGAATTTAACCTTAGAGGTGGTATACCAACTTCTCAATACTTCTTTGGCTCTAAGTACTCTGAGTTATATTTGTTTGGCGCCATGGCTAATAGTATCAATAATGGTATGAGGTATATCATCTATTATAGTTTGGTGGATTCATGGTATGAACCCAGGTTTAAAGGATTAATATCCTCTAATCCCATGCCACCCTACTCAAATATACCTCTTTTAACTAGGAAACCACAGTTTTATTCAATGAAGATACTGGGAGAGATATGTAAGGGTTCTATACTCAAACTATCATATGATGCCTCGCAGTTTGATTGTATAGCATCATATGATGACAAGGTTTATAGAATGGGTTTATCGAATAGATACGAGGGAAAAACCATTATTAAGTTTAATCTAGATAAGAACTTCAAGGTGAAAGTATACAGTGTGGAAAAAGATTCCATAGAATTCCTCTACGAGAGTTGGAGTAATGAAACCATAGTGATGCCTCCTTGGAGTATATATTATGTTGAAGGAGTTATAGGTGAGTCTAAACCTGATCTCGAGTGTAGTGGGGAGCTTGTGTGGAGAAATACTAAACCTAATTCTAGTGTACATGGTTATTTCTATGTTGAGAATAAAGGCGATTCTCTCTCCATGCTTAACTGGGAGATCACTGATTACCCTAGTTGGGGTAACTGGTCTTTCAACCCAATGCGAGGAGAAAACTTGACACCTATAATTAGTCCTATTAGAGTAGATGTAACTATTGATGTACCAGATGAGGATAACAAGGTTTTCACAGGGTATATAACAGTTACTAATCTAGATGATTCTATGGATACCTGTAGTATACCAGTTATGATTTCAACATCTAGTAATAGATGGTTTTATCAAACCCATCTCGTTAACAACTTGTTTAAACCCCATTGGAGGTTTATCGTTGAGTATAATAGAAACCTTTGGTCTCACAAAGAGGTTTAACTCCTTTACTGCTGTTAATAGGGTATCTTTTAGTGTTGAGGAGGGCGAAATTTTTGGTTTCCTAGGTCCTAATGGTGCTGGTAAAACCACTACGATTAAGATGCTTACAACTCTGCTTCACCCCACTGAGGGATCCGCCACTATCGCTGGTTATGATATTAGGAGGAATAGAAATGAGGTTCGCAAGGTTATAGGCGTGGTATTCCAAGATCCAGCACTGGATACAGAGCTCACTGGCAGGGAGAATCTTGATTATCATGCTCGTATGTATGGTATGAGTAGGTTGGAACGAGAGAAACGTATATCTGAGGTTCTCTCACTAGTTGATTTAGAGGATAAGAAGGATACACTTGTTAAGTATTATTCTGGTGGTATGAAACGTAGACTTGAGATCGCTAGAGGGTTGATGCATCAACCTAGGGTGTTGTTTCTAGATGAACCTACTCTTGGTTTAGATTCAAAGACTCGTAGGCGTATATGGAGTTATATTAGGGAGATGAATAAAAACGAGGGAACAACTATTTTTCTAACTACTCATTATATGGAGGAAGCTGATGTACTCTGTGATAGAGTGGGGATAATTGATCATGGTTCTCTAATAGTAGTTGATACACCTAGGAGTTTAAAGAGTAAACTAGGGAGAGATGTTATAACTATTAAAACAAGTGATTCAGATAAACTATGTAATATACTTGATGAGGAGGAATGGGTTCAGAAGAGCGAGGTACATGGGGGTATGGTTAATATAGGTGTTGAGAGAGGCGAAGAAAAGATTCCAGTGATTTTTGAGATTGCTCATAGACATGGGATCCATATAACCTCTATTAGTGTTAGGAATCCTACTCTCGATGACGTGTTTCTTCACTTCACTGGTAGAACCATAGAGGGGGATAAGAAGATTGGTTTTAGATAGAGAGTTTCAAGCGATTTATGTTATGTGGCTTCGTCAGATGAAACGTTTTATTAGATCTAAGAGTAGAGTAGTTTCAACTATACTACAACCCATGTTTTTCTTATTCTTCCTTGGAGCAGGTTTTAGGAGAGCTAGTTTGGATGGAATAAATGATTACATCTCTTTTTTAACCCCTGGTATTGTAGCTATGGCTATCATGCTCTCATCTATGTTCGCTGGAGTCTCAGTTTTATGGGATAGAAAATTTGGTTTCCTCCAAGAGGTTCTTGTTGCCCCTGTTAGTAGGCTTTCGATTATTATTGGTAGAACCCTTGGTGGAGCAACTATTGCTATACTACAGGGATGTATTATTCTCATTATCTCTATTCTACTTGGAGCCTCTATATCTGGAAACTTGTTTCTAGCGGTTTTATTCATGGTTTTTATTGCTTTTACTGCTGTTGGCTTGGGTTTAGCAATTGCTTCTAGGATGGAGGATTTCCAGGGTTTCCAGTTGTTTATGAATCTACTGGTGATTCCTTTACTGTTTTTATCATCAGCTTTCTTCCCTGTGACAAGTGATTCTATGCTTAAAACTATAGCGTTATTTAACCCATTGTTTTATATGGTTGATGGTTTAAGAGGTAGCCTCATCGATGCTACTGTGGGTGTAGAGGTTGTTAACTCACCCTTCATAGATTTAATAGCAGTTGTAATCATCTGTATTTTTATATTAGGCATGGGTAGTATCTTGTTTAGTAGAAGCGAGGTTTAGCTACTTGGTGGAATCTGGAACCAGAATGTATAGGGTGTGAAACCTATCATAACTAAGTTTGAGTAGAAATAACCCGGGAAAACCGCAAATAGGATTAAACCTATATACCCTGTTACATATCCAATTAGTAGAGGTAGCATGTATGAGAATAATACGTAGCATACCTTTTCCACTGGATCAAGACACATTACCAAGGCTAGGCCACCAACTATAGCTAGGAAGCTTGAGAAAGCATTTATGATTCGTTGACCAAACAATCCTAATCCTATTCCAAAGCCGCCTCCAATAACTATTATAGGTGAGAGATGAGCCTGGAAGTTTTCCATGGACACTATATCATATGATGATATATTCTCCAGTATTCTACCTATGTTTTTACGTGAGAAAATATCTTCAAGAGTTGTGTTTTTATCTACTATATTGTGTTTTTTCAGTATCTCTAGTTCTGATTCAAGTTTATCTACTATATGAAGATCTATTTCTTCTGCGGTTTCTGATAGATTGTTAAGTAAATGCTTGTATTCCTCGAAGGGCATGTATTTTATCTTCTTCTCTATTTGACCACCCTCTTTATATCTTATTATGTGCAATCGAATGGTTTCCCCATCTAAGCGGTGTTTACTAGGTTTCGATGTAGAAGGTGTTATTGATGAGTAGGATAACACTAATAGTAGAGCTATAATAACTGTGATTTTGTTTTTGATTTGCATTTTTCCACCCTCCACTTGGAATGAGGTAAACCTAAAACAACCATATTATTTAATTTTGTCGATTTTTAATTCGTTTTTTAACGATAATCATTGTTGACAGTTTGAACAGTAAAAAGTCTTACGCTTGTTTGGTTCTTGTCTATAAAACAATATTTTACTTTTACATCTCGGACAGATTTTTTTATTGTATATCAGTAGAATAGGCTTTATTCCTTTACCAATAAGTTTATATTCCAGGAATTTTTGAGTAAGATCTTTTGTATACATCATTATCCTATTGATATCCCCTGATTCTAACTCCTCGACCAGTTTCTCTGGATTAACCTGTGATCTAAAGAGAATCTCGTTTCTGAGAATGTTACCGATGCCGTTGAATACTCTTTGATCAAGTAGTAGATCACCTATTTTCCTCTCCTTATTCTCCAATATTAGAGTGAGAAGTTTTTCTTCATCCCAGTTTGTTAATGGATCAACACCATAATCACTGGATAATCTATTCCATAGTTTCTCTCTAGTATCTACTTCAACTATAGGGGCATTATATACAACAAGATTAGTTTCCGGGAAGAAAAGAGTTAACCTTACTCTACTAAAAGGTTTACTATATTCTCCCTCAAATCTTATACTACCATACATCATAAGATGAATCCTTATTGCATACTCATTGAAGTATAGTAGTATATTCTTCCCAAAACTAGTAGATCCACTTAGTTTTCTACCAATTAACAAGGATGGATCAATGTATAGTTTCTTACTCTTGATAAATAAATCCTTCAATGTCTCTCCTTTAAATTGCTTTTCTATACGTAGAGCATGAATTCTAGCTGTTGGACCCTCAGTCATCCTAGATCTTCCCAAACCATATTCATGGGAGAAGAAAAGTTTTCTTTTTTATTTGTTAATCTGAAATAGTTTTTCCTCGGTTATGGTTTCTGGAGGAGGAATAAGCTTAGTAGTATTAATAGTAAGATTATTGCAAGTACCACCATTACCATTGTTATCTTCCAGTTTGTACCAAAGATAATGGGTATTGGACCAATTAATACCACGCCACCTCCATGGAAAGAGGTTTTCTTCTCTGGTTTCTCTTCAAATACTTCTCTTGTATCTAAAGGTTCCTTTGCTGAGAGTGATTCCTCTATTTCTACTTCTCCTAATCTACTTAGGAAGAATAGTATGAAAGATAGCATTATGAGTAGGAATCCTATGAATGCTGTTAAACCACTACCTATTAGAAATGGCATGATGAAGAATACACCTACTTCTACTTCCCCTATTGATACACCATATAATAGTAATGTTACTCCTCCTAGGAAACAGATTATGGAGAGGAGTTGCTTGGAATTCATTTCTTCATCTCCATGCAGAGTTTAAACGTCTTAGTCATGTTTAGCAGGGAGCAAGCAATGGTTACTGGTCCTACGCCTCCTGGAACTGGTGTTAGGAAACCTGCTTTATCTTTAACTGTTTCAAAGTCTACATCCCCTCTCACTCCACTACTGGTTTTTGTTATACCAACATCTATCACACATGCTCCCTCTTTAATATACTCCTCTGTGATTAAACCCGGTACACCTGTAGCTGTCACTAGTATATCTGCTTTCACAGTATATTCTTTTATATTCTTAGTGTATATATGACAAATTGTTACTGTTGCATCCCTATTTAACATTATTGTTGCTAATGGTTTACCAACTATGTGGCTATGGTTGATTATAACGATGTTTGAACCCTTTATTGGTATCTCTATGTGTTGCAATATTCTTAGTACAGCCATTGGTGTACATGGGATGATTCTCTCTTCCCCTGTTATCAGGGTTCCAATGTTATATGGTGTTACTCCCTCTACATCCTTAAAAGGGTTAATCTTTGATAGTATTCTATGTAGACTCAAGTGTTTTGGTAATGGGAGTTGTAGTAGTA
Source organism: uncultured Thermoplasmatales archaeon (assembly GCA_964499875.1). Lineage (GTDB taxonomy): Archaea > Thermoplasmatota > E2 > DHVEG-1 > DHVEG-1 > B44-G15. Next base: position 19,715 of record CAZCPZ010000001.1, read on the forward strand.
TACCATGTACCTCTGGGTCATTGTTTAACTCCTCTATTAATCTATATATTTCTCCCTCAGATGTATCCCCTGGTACCATGTATTGAGTGGTTTGTATACCTATATCTAAGCATGCTTTATCTCTAAGTCTTAAGTATAGTTTTGACGACTCATCCTCTCCTATTATTATACTAGCTATACTAGGATTGATTTTGTAGATGCTTCTAAGTTGATCTAACTCTGCCGATACCTCTTTTTTGATCTCCGCAGCGATTCTCCTCCCATCTATAATAGTAGCGCTCATAAAATCTCTTTGAATGAAAAAGAAAGGGTTAGTTAAAAAGTTTTAGATGAAGAAACCTGTTATAGAGATTCTGATCCAGTTGAAGAAACCCACGCCTTCTAGTTTTATATCACCATTCTTTATTGCTTGTCTAAACCCCTCTGGATTCATGGTTTCCAGTAGATGTCTCACTATTCTCTCTGTTGTATACACGTTTATAGTTGGATCTTTTATTGGTCCCTGTTGAAATTTTACTAGTTTACCCTTCTCTATGATTACTCCTATGGTTATCACTGCTCCATTATCCTTTGTTATAAACCAGTTCATCCGCTCATCTGTGAGATATTTACCTACATCATAGTTTTTAACTACTCTACTTAGTTGAAGGAAAAGGTCATCTTCTTTACCTATGGAGAGAAGCAGGATTTTATATGCATCTAAGGATGTAACTCTACCGTCTCTATCCATATCCGCTATTGGATCCTCACCTATCTTACCTACAGCCATTTTTAGAGCTATGAGTGCATCTACACTTGTTATCTCCTCATCATTGTTAATATCTCCCGTTATTGTTTGAGCATTAATTATGGAAGCAGGGATGATAAATAGGAGAGAGGTTAGGGGGAGGAATCTATGCTTCATTTTCTTGACCCTCTATGCCTCTTATAGATAAATATAATTATTATTGAAAACATGAGTATAAATATTTCAAAACCAGGTGTTCCTCCTCCACCTTCTTGAGACGTTGAAGCTGCTGCGGCTTGGAAGTTTCCATGTTCTACTGTAACCTCTATATCTGCATGGCTATCTACATCATAGGCTTTAGCATTCTGTATCGTTACAGATGTTGAACCATTACTTAGAACATTAAAGGTTATCCTAGCTATTTCTCCATCACCATTTATACCATTAGAGTCAGCTATACCTATAGTTATTATACCCTCATTATCAGTATTTGATGACAGCATCCCCTTAACTAGGTCTCCTTTCTCCACTTTTAATACTTCTAGTATTGATGGATCATATAGGATTGTTAAATCTATGCTACCAACGTTTACTGCATCTTCTACTATCACTGATACCCGTGTTTCTTTACCAATCTCCCCGCTGGTATCTGGAATTGTTATTGTTAATGCAGCAGTAGTTTGAATAAATAAGGCAAGTGATATGAGAGTAATTATTATAATCTTTAAAAACCTCATTCTTTATCAACCTCCTTTCCTACCCTCCTAACCCTATATCAAAGGTATACTTTATACCCTTACTGTAACCCATCAGTAGATAGTTTGTTTTATCAGCTTGTCTCTCTGTGGCTTCCTCTAGTATCTTAGCCGCATCTAGAGATGTTACTTTACCATCATTATTCATATCGCCAATTAGATTCTCCTCTATCTTCCCAACATACATCTCTAGAGCTAATAATGCATCTATACTTGATATCATACCATCTCCATTACAGTCCCCTTTTAGTAGATCCATGGAATTAGGATCCTCAACTGTGAATACACCATTTATTATCTCGATGTCAACAGTGTTATCATTTACATCATTTGCAGAGGCTTCTAAGGTAATAGTTGTATAGTCTCCAGGATCGCCTGTAACATTGAAGGTTATAACTGCTACAGATCCGTTTCCACTGAATCCATCGGTGTCTACAAAAGCTATGCGAACCTCACCATCTAGAATGTTTGACTCGAATAGAGAGTCTGAAGTGAAGGAACCCGTTACTGCCGAGACAGCGGATAAAACACTAGGGTTGTATCTAACTATTAAATCCATGTTTCTTATATCCCTGGCATTCACCATTTGAATAGGTATCTCAACGGTTTCATTCGGTGGCATACTTCTACTTTCGGTGAATAAAATAGTTTTATCACTACTAGTGGTACCACTTGGTATGCCACTACCAATTATACTTCTACCATATAAATCTTGGTACATATCAGCTAAACCAGATGGTATACTAGAGTTATCTGTTGAACCCTGTCCGAAGCCGAATAAGTTACCACTCATAATAGTACCAATGATACTAAGAGTTTGAGTATAGTAGCTACCAAGGTTTGAGACGAGGTAATCCAGTATAAGGTATCCATCCTCGCTGTCATAGTATACAACCGGTGTAACCTGGTAGTATTTATCTTCATCTGTTATACCACCAGCGTAGTATACATGTATACTTGTTTCCTCCGTGAACTCTATTCTATGAGTAGTTACCTTCTCATTGGTTCTTTCTTTATTAGACCACCCTCCAAACCCAGGGATTTGACTAGCGATCTTATCAAACAAACTTCTAGATTTAATTGTTACACTATGAGTTGATTTTTCTTCATTGAAACTTGACTCTGACATCCTAATCCATGTCCATTGTTCATCTGGACCAATTGACATTCCATGAGCGAAACCTTGTATCTCATTGTTTCTATCATAGTTTAGTAGATCCCTTGTTCTAGATGGATAGGTAGCTAGTACTCCATAGGTATGCACCGGGGAATCATATGGTATAGTACTAGGTGTTGGTCCCTGTATTGGTACCATTATCAACAGTGTTTCTCCACTGAGTTCATCTGGTTTTATAATTGGGTACTCATAAACCTTATAGGTTGTAGTGACTGCAACCATGTAGTCCCTAGAATCTGCACTGAAACCATATCCAACCTCGGTTTCATATGTTGAACCAGTTGTTTTCTCCCATTTATTCGTAACCTTCTTAGATATTGTTATCTCACCTTTAAATAAGCCACAGATTCTATTGAATATACCTGGGTCTCCACTTGTAGTGACAATTGAAACTGATTTTACACTCATAGAAGTTGATTCACCATGTTCATTCTCATACTTTGCATAGAATACACCTCTATCAGGTATAACAGATGGATCTCGAGGTGGAGCATTTATAACCGCTATTATTTGATCAGTAAGTGTAGCCTCTCCTTTATATGTTGGTTCTCCTACAACAACTGAGTCACCATTTACATCTCCAACAGTTAAACCATCAGATGTTTCATATTCTACATCAAAACTATCCAACTCATTTCCATTTAAGTTATAGATATGTATTCTATCATCGTGCGCATCACCGGTTACTATCTCGTCTAATCCATCTTGATTTACGTCTCCAGCAGCTAATTCATCTGAGCCATCAAAATGTGCATCAATTGGCACATAAAGTAGATGCCCATTTTGATCATAGATATAGATTTTATGATAATTGTTTCCCTCTCCAAATATGATTTCTTCTAATCCATCTCCATCTACGTCTCCACATGCTACTTCATCATCTCCATTGAAGTGCCCTTCTCTACTTGGGTCATCACCGGCAGCTGGGAAATCATCTATCTCTCTAAGCTTGTTGGATCGACTTGTATCATATTTGAATATATGAAAGTAACCATCACTGTCATCTCCATGGATTATCTCATCTATTCCATCTCCATCTATATCTCCAGCGGCAATCCTGTCGCTCCTTGTGAAACCATCATCGATCTCATACCAAGCTATCTCGTTACCATTTATATTAAAAACCCTTAAACCTTTACCGTTTGGATCACTTGCATCTCCCAGTATAATCTCCTCTTTACCATCCCCATTTATGTCTCCAACTGCTAGGTCATCGTATCTCTCAAAATCTACATCAAAATGGGTTATCTCTGAGCTACTTAGATCTCCGGAGCTAGGTGGGACATCATATATATGTATATCATCGTCACTTGCATCACCTATAACAACTTCATCTACTCCATCTCCATCTATATCTCCAGCAACGATAGCATCATGATTTTCATAATTTCTACTGTGGTAAGAAGTACTTATGCCACCTATAGAAGGATGGCTACCATCCATCTCGAAATACCATATCTTATCTCCTCTATCTCCTAGTATGATCTCACCATTCATTATAATCTTACCTTTACCAACTGGTGGTGTATCCTCAGCATTTACTATTATACCTACTGCTATTAGAATTAGTAGTATTCCACCAAGATATATTATGGTCTTGGACATTCTTCTATCTCCTCCGGATCTTTAGGGGGTGAAACAATCTATGAGAGAACACCCCCTTGGTCAGGTATGTAGTTAAAATTCATATAGTTTTTTATTCCAAAAAAATGATATATTAATAAAATTTGTTGAATATTGAGTTGATTATTGAATCAATAACCATGAGGAAGAAGATCTATGTCTTCTAGTTTCCCATCTCGAACATATACTCCCCCCCCTAATTTTTGAAGATGAAAATAGAGGAGGGAGAATTTTTTGGAGAAAACACTATTTCCTATTGTATATTAGTAGTATAGCTATTAGTATTATGAGTGCCGATAGAAATGTTATTACCTCGAAACCTGGTGTTTGAGAACTAGGAGCGCCTGTAGAAATCGTAAGTAAACCATTTGTAGTATCCACTGGTAGATCTGTATAAGTGTTAACATCATATGCCTTTGCATTTTGTATTATTAAAGGTGTATTACCTTCTGCTAGTATATCAAATGTTATCTTTATTATCTCTCCATCCCCGTTTATACCATTAGAGTCCACTAGGTTTATTGCTATTATCCCTGGCTCACTGGTATTTGAGGTGATTAAACCTTTTAGTAAACTACCTTTCTCAACTTTCTTAACACTAAGGATGCTATCATTATATAGAACTACTAGTTCTACACTACCAACATTACTAGCATTCTCAATCTCAACTGGTATTGTAACTGTTTTACCAACATAACCTGTTGTATCAGGTATCCGAAGTGTTAAAGCTTGTGCACTTGTCATTAAAACTAAGGAGGAAACTAGCATAAGGAATACTAGCATAGTTTTTCTCATCCTTTAATCACCTCCAGGACCTAGGCCTTTAAACAAATTATTTAATCCACATCCCCGTCTTATCATATCATTTGTATATTGCACCGTATACTGTGTAGCTATCTGCATTATCTTCAATGCATCATTTGCTAGAACCTGCCCATCATCATCCATATCTGCTACTAGGTTAACCTCGAGTTCACCAACCGATATCTTCAAAGCCATGAGCGCATCTACACTTGTTATAACTCCATCACCATTAACATCTCCCTTCTTAGCTCCAACTATAAACGTGCCATTTATAGTCATAACAGTTATCTTGTTACCCTCTAGATCACTTACTATTGCACTTTCTATATTCAGTGGGGAGTAGGTTGTGTCTTCGTCCAGTATGTTATTTAATGATGGTGTACCTTTGGATCCCTTATCTCCGGTATTAAATTCCTTGCCCCCATTATGAAAGGAATGGATTTACTTGTTGACTCACCTCCAGATGGTATAGCGGTTACATTGAATTTGATGTAGAAGAGTGTACCATTCCCACTTATACCATTTGTATCAATTAATCCTATTCTTATCTCACCTTCACCAAGATTCTTCTCTATAATAGAGTTCTGTGTTAGTCCGCCAGGTATAACTTCAGTTGCATTTAGGATTTCTGGATCATAGGTTAAAACAAGATTCATACTCCCTATATCATCGGCTTTTTTGATTGTTATAGGTATCGTTATAGTTGAAAGTGGGGATTTCTCTGTTTCAAATATTATAGTAGTATATGGGTATTCAAAAATTGGGAGAGGATTACTCAAGCATAAACCAGAGAAATGAATCTCTTCTTTTGTCGCTAGGT
>CAZCPZ010000002.1:0-24109 GCA_964499875.1 uncultured Thermoplasmatales archaeon
TGATGTAGCTGTTATAATACTTCAACTAGCAGAGAATGCCGATTATAGAGAGATTCAAGAGAGAGTGGAAGAAGCTATTGCTCATAGAGGTACAACATATACCGAGATGACTGTCACTGGAACCACTGCTATGCAAAACGCTATTCAGAAGAATACTGTAAACTATTTTAAATTCATCTTCCTAATAGCTATAATCCTAGTGTCACTGGTATTGTTCTTCTTTCATAGAACAATTAAAGGTATAATAATTGCTTTATTACCCACCGCATACTCTATTTTACTTACCTTTGGGACACTAGGTGTAGTGCAGCCACAGCTTACTACTTTATCGATATCCATTATAGCTCTACTGCTAGGTTTAGGAGTTGATTATTCAGTACATTTAATGAATAGATTCAGTGAGGAAGGTATAGTAGAGGATATAGTAGATAGAACAGATAAAATACTTCGCTCAACTGGTAAAGCAATCCTGTTATCAACTATTACAACAGTAATCGGTTTCGGTTCACTGATGATCTCCAGTATGCATCCAATCGTAACCTTTGGATTCGGCTGCGCTATAGGGATACTATATGCCTTTCTATCCACTATAATACTCACTCCACCTCTAGTAGTTATATTGAGGTATAAGAAAGATGGAATAATACCTCACTGGGGTAGGTTAACAAGATTTGTTTTATCAAATAAGCAAAGGTTGTTACTAGTGGCTTTATTCTTCGCAGTTATGTCACTAATGGTTTTACCATATACAGAGACAGATGTAAATTATCTTGATCTTGCACCACGTGATATACCAGAGCTGCAGAAACTCATAGAGTATTCCAAGAATTTTGGTGGAGCAAACTTCAATGCATTGATGATTGAAACAGAGCCGCAGGGGTTAACGTATCCAGAAACAATCAATGCCATCTATGAGATGGAGGAGGAGATGAGGGAAAAAGGTATAGAGGTATCCTCTATTATAGATGAAGTGAGAAAAGTAAATGAGATATTGAGTAGGAATGATATAATAGAGAGCCTAAGTGAATTCGTTGGAGTAGATGAGATAGTATTTGATAGAATAGCGAGAGAGGGAATGGTGGATAAAGATTTCTCTAAGACCATCATCCTGGTTTATATTCCAACTGGTTTAAGCATGAAGAAGGTGGAATGGATAGTTAACACCATCAATAGTATAACTTCAAATACTACTATCCCTCATAATGGGCATGTCTCTCAGTTAACAGGACAAGATGCAATTAATGTTGCAATAAATAAGAAGTTAGCAGATGAACAAACAAGATCTATGATAATTGCTATACTACTAGTATTAGCCGCTCTTATCTTCATATTCAGCTCATCTCTACATGGTTTCCTAACGATGATACCTGTAGCCTTTGTTCTGATGTGGGAACCAGGTTTCCTAGTATTATTTGATATACCCCTAAATGTGATAACAATATCTATAGCATCAATAATGATAGGTATAGGAATAGATTATGGAGTACATATTACTCATAGGGTTAGAGAAGAATTAGCAAGAGGATTCAGGAGGAGAGAAGCTATTGGTATAGCAATTGAGCGGACAGGTTTATCGTTATTCGAAGCAGCATCTACTACAATAGCAGGGATATCAGCTATATTCTTTGTAGCGATCTCAGCACTTCAACAATTTGCTCTACTAATTGTTTTGATGACTGGTTTCTCCTGTATAGCAGCAGTATTACTACTACCAATGTTCTATGAGATAAAGTTTATCAAAGAAACCTAGGTGGTTATCTCCTTCTCCAAAGTAATTACACCTCTCCGACTACCCACTATGACATCATCTACTAAACCTATAAATAAACCATTCTCAACAACTCCAGGTATACTATTTATTTCTCTCTCCAACTCCTCGGGGTTATCGATGTGATCAAACTCGCAGTCTAAGATATAGTTTCCATTATCAGTAATATATGGTTCATCCATTATCTTCCTGAGAGTAACATTACAACCGAATTCTTCAAGAGCCTTCTTCGTTGCAGTCCAACCAAATTTTACAACCTCCACTGGTAGAGGGAAATCTATACCTAATGATTTCACTACTTTTGTTTCATCTACTATGATTATCTCCCTCTTAGAGTGATAAGCGACAATCTTCTCTCTAGTGAGTGCTCCTCCACCACCTTTAATAAGGTTGAGATTAGAATCAACTTCATCTGCTCCATCAATAGTGAGATCAATCTCTGGGTATTCCTCAAGAGTTGTAAGTGGAATATTCTCTTGTTTAGCTATCTTCTTCGTCTGTAGAGAAGTTGGAATGGCTTTAATCTGTAAACCCTGAGCTACTCTCTCACCAATCTTCCTCAGCGCATACCTCATAGTGGAACCAGTACCTAGACCAATTATCATTCCATCTTCAATATACTCCACTGCTTTCTCTGCAGCTATCCTTTTCATTTCTTCTTGATCCAAATCCTTCACCTTAAACTGTATAGATGTATTGGTACAAAAATTTATACTACAAATAATTATACCCATAGTTATCATGTTGTATCAATGCATGGAACATGGATACTATAGAGGGGAAGTATGTCCAGTGTGCCATAGGAAAGGTAGATTCCTGATGAATGAGAAGGAATTAAACTCATTGAGTAGAATACTAGCAGGGATACTCCGTCACTTCCCAGAAAAATTTGGTTTAATGATGGATGGAAGAGGATGGGTTGATATATCGGAGTTAATAAAAGCAATTGGAACAGAGAGATCAGGCTTCAGTTGGCTTAAACCGTATCATATAGAAGCACTAGTAGAGACAGATCCTAGGGAGAGATACCAAATTGATGGAGGAATGATAAGAGCGAAATATGGACACTCTATAGATGTAAACCTAGATGACTTACCACTTGCTAACCTAAAGGAATACTTTTACCCTGTCACAGAGGAAGAGAGAGAGATAATACTGGAAGGAGGAATCCATCCGGTTGATAGGAGAAAAGTTCATCTCAGCACTAGTTTAGAGAAAGCCGTTGAAGCAGGGAGAGTGAGAACTGATAACCCCGTGATACTTAGAATCGATGGAGAAAAAGCTATGAGAGATGGAGTGAAGATATATAGAGCCAGTAGAGACGTTTGTATAACAGATAACATAGATGCTAAATACTTATCAAAGGTGTCTGAGGAGGAAATCAAACATATATTGAAAGGAAAAGATTAAAAGAAGGAGTTGTAATCCTTATAGTTGGATAATGGGCTTGTAGCTCAGCTAGGTAGAGCAATCGGCTCTTAACCGATAGGTCAGGGGTTCGAATCCCCTCAAGCCCGCTTTAAAAACATTTATCACGCTGGGTACCTCGAGGATCTCAGTAGCATGTAGCCACGTTCTGTTAGATAAAACACTTTTGCTCTACCATATTTCTTACTATAAACAAGGTTCTTATTCTCTAATTCCTGCAGTTTCCTCTTAGCAGTTACTCTAGAAATATTCAATTCCTCGCATACTCCTCTAATAGTAGCCTGAATATTACGCTTATTCTCTCTTTCTAGATACATTAAAATTTTAAGAGAAAACTCATCTATCAATAGGTGATTAATCTTTGTAGCAGGTAACACCTCGAATTCTTGTTCTAGAAGAGCAACTTGTTTAGAGGAGAGAGAAGTAAAATCTACTCGTAGAAGAAATATAGAGGATGAAGCAGCTATGAACTCTGTGATACTGTAGAAGGTTTTAATGACTTCTTCAAAAGAGAAAAGTGAGAATAAATAATCAACTCTATCTAAAAATATGATCCCCTTTGAATACTCCTTAACGAATTCCTGGATTCCCCTGTATAAATCATCTAAACTAGAAACCACTGGATACTTACCATGTGTCATCTTCTGTAGAAGAACAACTTCTAGTTGTTCGATGGGGAATAACGCACTGAGATTATCAGGATGCATCCTAGTGATTATCAATCCTGGATAACCTTTGGAGATCATCACTGAGAAAAGCTGGTAGGCTCTCTCAGAGGCTTCTTCTCTAAGTAAATAACTGTGACCTGGGAGGAGAGAACCATACTTCTCTACATCCGGGCTCGAGATCCTACCTATGAAGAGTAAACCTATTACTTTCCCTTTACTGTCATAGATTGGGGAGGAGGAAATCTGTAGAATCCTCCTACTACCATCTTTAGCCTTCAATACAAGGTTATCAAAAGAAACCTCCTCTCCATGGAATAACTTTTCTACATTAACTGTAAAATCAGGTGAATATCTAAACACATCCAAGGACTTTAGAAATCTACCGATAATATACTCTCTATTATAACCTGTTATATGCTCAGCAGCATTATTCCATGTTGATATTCTATAATCAGAACCTATAGTGAATATAACCTCTGGTGCACTATCAATAATATTCTGTAGATAAGTTTTTGTCCTCTGAACCTCTTTTTCAATCTCCTTCTGCTCAGTTATATCTATACTCAGATTAAGTAGGAACTTAACAGAACCTTTTTCATCTAGAATAGGTTTTGTTTTAGAGAGCAACCATCTCTCTTCACCTTTAACATGAACTGGGAACTCACTAGTTAATTCCTTCTTAGATTCGAGGATTCTATTTAGATTCCTAAGTCTCTCCTCAGCAAACTCTTTTGGAAAAACCTCATCCATTCTTTTCCCAATAATCTCACTTGGTGTACTATTCATCAACTCTGCTCCATAACTATTTACGAATAGAAATTTACCAGTAGAATCTAGTATACTTATGATCGCCCTAGAGTTCTCAACTACGAACCTATATTTCTCCTCACTCTCTCTCAGTAATTCCCTGATTTCTCTCTCCTTTGATACATCACGTATCGCCACTATAATGCCTTGTATTATGGAATCCCCTGTTTGATCCACTAGTGTAGCTTCACATTCCAGCCATGAACCATCTTTATGTAGAAAACGGAAAACGATTAAATCCTTCCTGTAAGAGTTACTCGCTAAGGATATAAGGAGCTTCTCCACTCTCTCCCTATCATCAATGTGAATGTATTCTAGGAAACTCTTTGTTTTAAATTCATACTCTGAATAACCAAATAGTTTTTTAATAGATGGACTCACGTATCGAATTGAACCATCCTTTGAGATAACAAGGATTACCTCGTATGAATGAGCAATTATATTCGTGAAATACTTACTTCTCTCCTCTAGCCTTATTTTTTCTCTCTTCTTCTCCTCTGTTATCTCCTCTACAATAGCGCCACCTTGGATAACTCTACCGGTTTCATCATAGATAGGGAAACCTATGTTTCTAAACCATCTACCATCTCTTTTATCTTCAAAAACTACTATCTCACCTTTTTCAATAACATCCTTTACATATCTTTTCCTCCTAATTGAGGCTTCAAGTGGTAAAACCTCAAAAAAGCTTTTACCTACTAAATCTTCTCTCCTTCCACCAAGACTCCTAGCCATATTCTTGTTGACAAAAAGGATTCTATTATTGGATGCATCAACAACCAAAGATAATATCGGAGCATGATCTAGGTATCTCTTTAGTAACTCTAATTCTCCTCTAGTCTCCTTTAACTTTGATTCTAATTCCCTGATTTTATTCTTCAACTCATTGAACACCATTGAAGACGTTTTGGAATCACCATCATACACTCTTACTTACCTCCTCATATAATAAATAAAAATTAGAGTATAAATAATTATATGAGGAAAAAATGGTTTAAAGATTAAAAACCATTCTAAAAATTCTAAATTTTGACTCTACTCATCATGGGATAATTTCTGTAGTGTTGTTAAACAGGGGGTATCGAATAGAGTCCCGTAGGTGACTAAATTCTTCTACATACCCACTCAATTCTTTTATAAGGAACTTTGTTACGGAGCAGATGGTTTTAAAACCTTCTTCACCCCATAGATGCTCCCTCTGAGTAAATAAGCATCTCCCTCCGCATATATTGAAAAACTCACATGAGATGCAGGGTTCAATTTTAGAGGAAATCTTCTTGAAGGAATATATGTCTCCTAGATTATTCCAAGGGAAATCAGGTGCAATTGGACAAGCAAGGATTCTACCATCCGTGGTAATGGTTATAGCCGTTTCACCTGCACCACATGGTAAACCTTCTCCACCATTTAAGAGACGAGACATTATACCTAAAAAAGGTATTATCCCAAGTATTCTACCCTGCCTAATATTATCCACCCATAGTTTAATGAGGGATAACACACCGGGTTTATAAGAAGACTCAGCCCATTTGGAAAACTCCTTGAGATTCCAGATGGGACTCCATACAACATCTAGCTGCCAGTGAACAAAGGGGAAAAAACCCAGTAGATGAGTGACATCCCTGTATATATCTGATCTCTTTGAAACAGCCATCCTAGCTATTACCTCTCCTTTGTAGTTATTCTCTTTTAGAAACCTAAGTGCATCCATTACTTTATCATAGCAACCTTCTCCACGATAGAAATCTGTTACCTCTCTAACTCCATCGATTGAGAGAAGTATGGTATCGAAACGATGTATATAGTTAGAGAGAGATTGGATGAAGTAACCATTTGTATTTATTATAAAATGCTTAGCAGGTAATATATCCAGTAATTTTTTTATTAGATCCACTTTAAGTAATGGTTCTCCACCATAGAAAGCAACAGCTGCATCTGGGTCTCCACTGATTAGTTGAATGAGATCATCTAAACTATATTGAATCTCACTCGGCATACCTTTTAAACTTCCACCACAGTAAATGCATCTAAGGTTACATATAGGGGTGGTGATCACTATGTATAACATTTAGACTAGTAGAAAATTATCTTCTTAAAATCTTTTACTTGAATAGGGATACAGGTGGTATACTAAGTAAATCGAGGAGTATAAGAGGATTATCTCAAGAAGTGGTTTTAAGGATCTTATCTATCCTCTCTTTTAGATCTTTTATCTCAAAAGGTTTCTCAATGTAATCCTCACCTAGGAAGCTACCTGCATTTTTTGCTACTCTATCTGTTCGAGCAGTTAAGAATACAATGGGTATATCCCTCCAAGCTTCATTCTCTTTTATCTTATCAAATGTTTTCCATCCACTCATCTCCGGCATCATTATATCTAATAGTATTAGATCTGGGGTCTCTGTCTCTAATAATTCTAAGCATTTTTTACCACTCTCCGCTCCTATAATCTGGTATTCATCGGTTAAACTCTCGAGACCATTTTTAACAGAGAATATAACATCTGGGTTATCATCTACAACTAGTATCTTCTTAACCATATTTTAACACCTTAATCCCATCTCGTCGGAAGTATGTTATAAGAGAAGTTCTTAATTACATTTTTCATCTAAATCAAAAGAAGAACCTTAAGTTATTTGATAGTAGGTGGAATGATATATCTGAGACGACGAAGAGCTTTTATCTTATCAACCTCACCGATCTTTGCTTCTTGAATACTCTGCTCCAGTATATCAATCGCTTCATCCATAGCTCTCCTATCAACAGGGTAGGGTACACCATCTTTTCCACCTACAGTGAAACTATACTTAACTGGATCCTCCCAGGATGGAGGATCACCATATATTAGATCTGATATCAAAGCAAGAGCTCTAACAGTAGATGGACCAACCCCTTTTATAGATAGAAACTCTTCATAGTTCCTTGGTTGAAACTCATAAACCTCTCTGATTTTACTCCAATTTATACTCCTAGGCATATCTAAGCTGATTACTCTACCACTGATTTTAGTAGAGAATACTTCAAGGGTTTGTTGACCCTTGAGTCTTATGAGAGATAACCAATCACGGTATAAATGTTTAGGATTCCCATTAACCAATTCTACACAAGTCCTCTGAGTCTCTATGCTATTCTTCGAAGTCATATCTAACACTGGCCGCTGTTCCCTCTCACCAACTATACTACTATGAGGTTCACAGGTGAAGGATTCGAAGTTAGAAGAAAGCCAGTGGTATCTCCTAGCGTAAAGGTTTTCCTCGTTTAAACCCTGTTGTATCACACACCAGTCTCCATCCTCAGAGAATATAAAGGAGTGATGATATAGTTTATAACCATCTTGAATAGCAGCATTATCAATCTTTGCAGAGAGTCTACTGGCGTATTTAAGAGACTCTATTTTTGAAGAGGAGAGGTTAAATAATTTCCCAATCTCCTCTATCTGATCAGGTGTTCTCCTTGAAGCTCTCCCTTTACCACCAGTTATAGCGAGACCATGATCCATTGGTTTAATAGCCTCCGCTAATGCTCCACATGTCACAGTAGTTGTTCCACTGGAATGCCAATCAAATCCTAGTGCACATGAAAAAGCTTGAAACCAAAAAGGATCGGATAATCTCCTGAGAAGCTCTTCTCTACCATATTCTTGAATAATAACATTAATTATTCCTCTTGCCAAACCCACCATTCTCTTGAAAAGCCACCTAGGTGCTTTTCCATCATGCAATGGAAGGTTAGCTGTACCTGTATGCACCATCTCTAAGTTATAGGATTACTTAAATCAGAGATATTAATCTTTCTCATGAAGATATTTGAAGATACTAAAAGGATTAATACTTTCAATGAGCCACTAACTAGTTTTATATTGAATTAAAAACAATCTATTATTGAAGAGGTTGAAGGGGAAGGAGAGACTATGGAGAAGGGGGTGTTTCTCCTCCATCCCTCCCCATCCTAAACATAGGTTTTATTCCCGTGTGATTCTATAGAGAGTAAAAGCAGGGAGAAACCTTATTTTAATCAATCCATTTTCTATGATCTAGGAACATGAATCGTCAGATAACCTCCTTTGATATATATGTCATAGTATATGAACTACAGCAATTGATACTTGAAAGCTATATAGATAAGATTTATCAGATTTCAAAAGAAGAGATAATAATTAGGATAAGAAACCCTAAGACCAAGGAGAAAAACATCTTATATATCCGCAATAGTGGTTTCCCTTGTTTAACAGGTAAAGGTTTTGAGGTACCAGCTAGACCATCCGTATTTGCTATGACTCTAAGAAAATACTTGCAGAATGGTAGAATCATAGATGTTACTCAACACGAGTTTGATAGAATAATTATGATTAAAGTTAAGAAGGGGGAGGAGGTATACACTCTAATAGTAGAGTTCTTATCCCAAGGGAACATAATACTTATTGATTCAGAAGGAAAAATCATTCTACCACTTATTCAACGAGCATGGGCACATAGAAGAGTAAAAGGTAGAGAAGAATATATCCCTCCACCATCTCAGTTGAACCCTTTTGAAATCACCTTCGAGAATTTCAAGGAGATAATAGGAGAGAGTAAAGCAGATATAGTTAGAACACTAGCTGTTAAACTCAACTTAGGAGGATTAATAGCAGAGGAAATCTGTACTCGCTCAAACATCGATAAGAATCTCAGAGAGTTAGATGAAGAAGCAATGCTGAAGGTATTCAACGAATTAAAGGCTTTCCTAGGTTTATTCTCTGAGAAGCAATTCAACCCTGTTGTAGTAGAAGAGAGGGGAGTACCCATAGACATACTACCCTTCCCATTTCAAAGCTATAGAAACGCTGAGTTTAAACCCATTAAATACATGGTAAAAGGTTTGGAAGTATTTATCAACCAATATCAACAAACTGCAGAGGAGAATGTAGAGGAAGAAGAGATTGATACATTAATTGAGAAAATCAAGAGACAACTTAGACAGCAAGAAGAGAAAATGGAAAGCATAAACAAGTTAATAGAGGAGAAAAAGAGAGAAGGAGATTTACTGTATCTCCATTACCAAGAATGCAATAAGTTATTAGAGAAAATCAGTTCGTCTCTAAGAAAGAAAAATAGAGAAGAGGTAGTGAGAGAGTTAAAAAAAGAAACAATAGTTAAAGAAATCGATCTAACTAGGAATACACTAAGAGTAGTTTTAGAAGACTTAGATGGAGAAAAGCGTGATATAAAACTTGATTTCAGAAAAACCTTATCTGAGAACGCAGAGAGAGCATATGAGGAATGCAAGAAACTTCAGAGGAAACTAAAGGGAGTAAAAGAGGCGATTCAAGATACAATGAAGAGACTAAGAGAAGCTGAAGAAGAAAAGAAAGTAATGTTGAAGAAAAAAGAGGGAAACAAGGGGAGGAAGGATGAGAAGAAAGAGAAAACATATTGGTTTGAAAAATTCAGATGGTTTATATCAAGTAATGGAAACCTCGTTATAGGAGGTAGAGACGCGAAGACTAATGAGATAATTGTTAAAAAATATCTGAGAGAAGGAGATAGATATGTACATGCAGATATACAAGGAGCACCAAGTTGTATAGTTAAACAGAGGGATATAGAGGATAAACCCCTACCAATAACAAATGAAACTCTTAGAGAAGCCTGTGTATTTGCAGCTTCCTACTCTAAAGCTTGGAAGCAATTCATGGAATCACAAGCATACTGGGTTCACCCAGAGCAAGTCAGTAAAACACCTCAAAGCGGAGAATACCTACCCAAGGGAGCCTTTGTCATTAGAGGGAAACGTAGTTATTGTAGGTGTAAACTAGAATTAGCAATTGGAAGAATAAAAATAAATGATACATATAAGTTGATGGGTGCACCCGAGGAAGCACTTAAAAAATATACTAATAGATACGTAGTTATTCAACCAGGGAACATAAATAGGAATGAGGTTGCAAGGGAGTTGAGTTTAATATTCAATGCATCCATAGATGAAGTATTAAAGGTTTTACCACCTGGTGGATCACAGATAGTGAGAAGAGTCAACTTATAGGAGGGAATAATGTTTTGAAGATCATATTCAAGGATCTCAAGAAAGGAGAGATAAAACTGGTACCTGAAAACCCTGATGACATCTGGCATCTATACAATATAATTAGAAAGGGAGACCTCGTACGAGCAGTGACTTTTAGATCAACTGAGCAAAAAAGAGATATGATTAGATCAAAGAAGATGGAGAAGAAAAAGATGAAACTAGGTATAAGAGTAGAGGATGTTAAATTCCATGAATTCTCAGATAGACTAAGGATTCATGGATTAATAGAGGAGGGGCCACAGGATTTAGGATCCTATCATACACTCAATATAACCTCGGGGGATAATGAACCATTAACAATTATAAAGGAGGAATGGACAAACTATGAGCTTAATAGACTAGAAGAAGCTGTTCGTCAAGGAAAACAAACAATAGTATTATTCATATCACTAGATGAGGATACAGCAACTATCGCCATACTCAGGCAAAGCGGTGTAGAATGGATAGCAGATATACACTCTCATCAACCTGGTAAGATGTATGATACACCGAGTACAGAGAGGGAATACTTTGAAGATATAATAAACCTGATTAAACAATATAAGAAAGAGGAAACACCTTTAATTATTATTGGGCCAGGTTTCACAAGAGAACAACTATTTAAATATGGAAAAGAAAGGGAGTCAGAGTTGTTTAAGAATAGTATAACATATGGTACTGGACACGCTGGGATGAATGGAATACAGGAAGCATTAAAATCTGGTGTAGTAGAGAGGATAGCTAGAGAGAATAGAGTTGTTTTTGAAACGAAACTGGTAGATAAACTCCTGGAGGAGATAAGAAGAGATGGTTTAGTGGGGTATGGCAAGAGGGAAGTAGAAGTATTACTGGAGAGTGGAGCAGTAAAACATTTATTATTAACAGAGAAGTTACTTAGAGAGGAAAGTGGAGAGAGACTACTAAGGTTAGCTCAACAACACAACACAGATTTCACAGTAGTTAGTATCTCACATGACGCTGGTAGAAAACTAGAAGGACTAGGGGGAGCAGCAGCCTTCCTGAGATTTAAACTACAAAACTAGATCATACCTCTACCATAGCCAAGGTTTCTATAGAATTCACCTATACCATGACCGGTTTCCACTATGGATTCT
Organism: uncultured Thermoplasmatales archaeon; assembly: GCA_964499875.1. Lineage (GTDB taxonomy): Archaea > Thermoplasmatota > E2 > DHVEG-1 > DHVEG-1 > B44-G15. Next base: position 11,829 of record CAZCPZ010000002.1, read on the forward strand.
CCACCACTAGAGGAGCCACCTGTCTCCTCGCTACCTTCAACCTCCTCTACTACTTCCGACAAAACATAGTATGTATATCTTGCTTTAAGAGTGAAATCATTACCTTTATCCTTCAAGTATTTAAGTAACCTTATTCTCCTCTCACCCGTCTCTATACTAATTGTCACATCAACAGAGGCACTATCCTTACCTTTATACTCCTCTCTTAATTTATTCCTAGCATCACTATCATTATAAGCTGTTACAACCTCCTCACTTGGGACACTGTTTATAGAGAAGTTGAACCAGATATCTCCACTACCCTTACTGATGTTCTTCTTCTCTCTACCTGCACAAGTAATCGTTGCTGTAAGAGTATCTAAACCTTTTTTGAAAAAAATTCCATAGGTTACATCATCTTCCCATGAGAGGCTAATGTTGACCGATGTTAACACAGCGGCTTCTCCCTCTTCAACAGTAATAGTATAGGTATCCTCAAACGGTTTACTCCTCTCTACAAACAATGATTCACCTAAGTTGATCTCCTTCTCCTCCTTAAGCCAAGTTGGGGAAAAAGTTTTTTCAATCTGAATCTCGCCGATCTTCTCCTCACCAGGTGGAGAAGTGTACAAGGCGATACCAATGGCAGAGAGGATAAGGATAATAACCCCTATGATAAGAATCATCTTATCGCTTTTCTTCAACTCCATTAGATTCACCCTGAGGTATCAACAATTTTATTTTTCTAGATTTATAAGTATTATTATTCCTTTATTAAATTTTTCCATCAGTTCCTTTCCTTACTAATCAAAACCAGTTATTCACCTAGAAATAAACCCCATTGACTCCTGATTAAACCCCTGTTTGGGTATTGATCATTAATCTGAGGTTCCATACCACTAAACTCCGCTAAGTTTGGATCAGTTTTAAGCTTGTATCTAGCATAGTAGAAAGCCTCCTCAACAGATACTTTACCATTCTTAGATAAACCAAAGAGTGAAGGTCTACCCATGGATCTGAAACCAGGTTTGAAACCATCTGCTTCTCCGGTTTTAATACCTTGGAACCAGAGATAGGAGAATATAGGGCCCCTAGTGGTACTTGCGTAACCTTCTCTGAATTTACTTGAACTAGCTATAACAACTCTACCGGCTCCAGGAATCCCAGAGCGAAGAAGGAAAAATGTTGGGAAATCATATATAGTTTTATCAGCGAAACCTCCACTAAAACAAGCATCAACTATTATACAGGTTCTATGAGACCTAAGATTATAGAGTAGATCCCCTAACTCTCGATCTGTTAATACATCATCCCAAAGGAATATAGCGCTTCTCTCCAATATTTTCCCACCAGTCAACTTATTATTCTCATCACCCCAACCGTGTCCAAAAAACCATAGGAAAACCTCGCTATCAGGGTACCTATTAGCTTCTGCAACAACATGGTTTATTATAGCTTCAACATTCTTCTTTGTTGCACCTCCATAGTTTATAGCATAGTTGTGAGGAATCTGTTGAAGAGGTTTAACAGGTTCCCCAAAACCATTATCCTCTCTAATCCATCCATCATCAAATAATATGAAGACATTAGATGTAGGATACCCATAGGTTTCGATGAAGAACGAAGCCATCTCCTCAGCAAGATTTAAACCACCGTTACCAAGTTTACTCTCATTATCCTTAGGATAATTAGCTGCTATGATAAAAACAGCCCATTTATGAGCGTCTGACTCAGAGACACGAGGATTATTGACTTGAATAGTAACCTCAGCTATATTAGAGTAATCCTCTCCATCCCATGCTCTAGCTTGAATAGTATAGAAGCCATTATTCTTCCTATAAGTAATCCAATCATAACTCCACTGAGTTGTTCCATCTGCTAACTCCCAGTTACTACCATTAATTCTTACCTCAACCTTCTCTACTTCGTCATCCTCGTCTAAATCACATGCTGTTCCAGTTATCTTGACTATACTAGATACCACTTCTCCTTCTCTCGGGTAATCTATCGTAACTATAGGCTTAGTGTTACCCCTAGGGGTTTCCCCTATGCAACCTGTTAAAGTAGAAGATAGGATAATTACTAGGATAATCAAAGATAGGTCTCTCAGCATATGAGGTACCTCAACTATTTAGAATTACCATATATCTATATTAAATACCTTATTGAACAATTATTATCTATAAGTGAAATGTGACTTAAAATGTTCATAGCCAAGGTTTTCAAGTATAGTTGAACCATCTTTACCGGATAATAGAATCTTTCTGTCTTTTCGAGCTACACCAATCTCCGTCAGGGGAGTTCCAGTAAATGAAAGTTCTCGTTGAAGAATAGGTAAAGCATCTGGTGGAATCACCAATAGTAACTCATAATCTCCTCCGAAGTGCAAAGCATAATTTAATGCATCAACCCTTGAATCTTCCGTGATTTCGAGGAGTGTATCTGCTAAAGGTATCTTACTCGAATCTATTTCAAATCCTAAATCATTTATTTCCATGAGCTGATAAAGTGAAGCAGATAGCCCATCTGATATATCCATACAGGAATGAACTAACCTCGTTTTAGCTAATCTTCTACCCTCCCGTAACCGAGGTTCTGGTTTAAATAAACCTCTTCTAAATCTCTCATCCTCAACATTTTTTTGAAGTGATAAAAAACCTGCAGCGGCTTTACCAAGGGAACCTGTTACCGCTACAATATCACCAACTTCTATACCCCTTCTACTCATAAACTCAACCTGTGGAACAACTCCTATAGCTGTCCCACAAAGTGTTAACTCTTTATCCTCCTTTGTATCACCACCTACTATAGAAGTATTATATTTCCTGACGCAAGCATCAGCACCCCTCATCATATCTACGAGGAAATCCTCTGAGGTATCCAGTGGTAAACCTAGAGATAAAACCATACCAAGGGGGTCGCCTCCCTTTGCAGCTATATCACTGAGTGTCACAGCTGCAGTAAACCATCCAACCTCCCATGGAGTCATCTGAGAGGGGAGATGAGTAGATCTAGTAACCATATCTGTTGATATGAGAAGGTATATATCATCTAACTTGAAAGCTGCACAGTCATCACCGATACCCACTGCCTCATAACCTTTGGATATAACCCTTTGTATAATCTCTATTAACCCTCTCTCTCCGATATCAGATAAGGTCCTCATAGAAATAAGGTAAGTATTTTGAGGCTCAAAAAACTTTATCACAACCATGATTTTTTATGTTATAAGAGAAGGTGATATACCTTGAGGAAGATAACTTATGCGGAGAGCGGAGTAGATATAGATAGAGAGGAAGAAGCTATTAGAGAGTTATTATCTGAGATAAAAACTAGTAGAAAAGGCATTGGGAAACCTCTTGGGGGACACTACGCTGGGTTAATAGAGTTTGGAGAACACACTCTTGTTTTATGTACAGACGGAGTTGGAAGTAAAGTCTTAGTGGCATCTGCCATGAAGAAATGGGATACAGTTGGAATAGATTGTATAGCTATGAATGTTAATGATGCTATATGTGTTGGAGCTGAACCAATAGCCTTTGTAGACTATATAGCTATTGATGACCCTAAACCAGAGATACTGAGGGAGATAGGAAAAGGTTTAGAGAGGGGAGCAAGAGAAGCAAACATCTCCATAGTTGGAGGAGAAACAGCTTCTCTACCGGATCTAGTTAATGGTTTCGATTTAGCTGGAACCTGTCTCGCATACGTGGATAAGAAACATGTGGTTACAGGAGAGGAGATACAAGTTGGGGATAAGATAATTGGGATTCAAAGTAGTGGTCTACACTCTAATGGTTTCACACTTGTTAGGAAACTATTGGTGGAGAGGAATCTCTCCTATGATACATATTTTCCAGGTGATATTTACCCTGGGGAAACAATTGGTGAGATACTTCTCACTCCAACAGAGATCTATGTGAAACCTATAATGGCTTTACTTAAAAATATAGATGTACATGGTCTCGCTCATATAACAGGTGGCGGGTTAAGGAATTTAAAGCGTTTAAAAAGAGATGTAGCTTATCGAATATCTAACCCTCTGCAACCACAAGATATATTTAGGTTTATACAGACAGAGGGTGGAGTAGAGGATAAAGAGATGTATCAAACCTTTAACATGGGAATGGGGTTTGCAGTAATAGTAGATCCAGAGGAGGCAGAGGAAGCCGTTGAGGTACTTAGTAGAAACACCAAGAGAGAAGTGGAAATAGTTGGTGAAGTCATTGATGGAGAAGGAGTTATTCTACCATCCCTAAAACTTAGGATCTAGGAGAAGTAGCGGGGAGTGGATTCGAACCACTGATCTACGGGTTATGGGCCCGTCGGGATCTCCTGGCTACCCCACCCCGCTATCAAGCTTCTCTTATATAGAATACTAAGAGGTTTTTAAAATATTTTGTGGAAGACTTTATCCTTCTAATTCTTCTTCATAAACCACGGGTGGACTCATCAATGGGTATCTGTCTTCTCCATGTGTTGTAAAACTATATGGTGTATCTCCTATTCCATCATTGTTTTCATCTACACCAGTGTAGTCAGACCAGTAGTTACCCTCCTCTCCGTCGTCCCATTGATTCTCTCCAACGAGATCATCAGCATTCCAAATACTGTTATTTATAAAGGTGTTATGATGAGCAATGTTTTCTCTAGCTCCGCAGCAGAAATACATACCCTTGTCATTTTTGAGGAATACGTTCATATGAACTGTTACGAACATGCAAGTTTTAATTCTAAGAGCACAGGTATTATGGATAAAAACATTATGGTAGATTATATTATGGTCAGACCGCCCATGTAGAAATATACCATAATCCGAGTTATTAGAGAATATATTGAAAGAGAAGTTGTTATGAGATGAGGAATCTGCATATATACCACATCTATTATTCTTCATTATATTCCCTGTTATGTTATTCCCGTTTGATTCAACTTTGACACCTGCATTATACCTAGGGTAACCACTGTTACCACTGTTACATAGAGTGAAACCTTGGATAGTAGCTCTTCCTTTTTTAGTGATGTGTATAACGTTCCCGAAATGGGAGGCATTTATTATAGTTGTTTTTGGATCTTCTCCAATCAATGTGATATTCTTATTTATGAATATATTCTCTTCATATACTCCAGAGTATACGAAGATAGTGTAATTATCAGGAGCAGCATCTATTGCATCTTGTATGCTAGTATAATCTGCGATTCCATCATCATCCACGTAAATTGTATTAGGGGCCTTCCCAGGGTGATTGTTTTCTTCGAAACAACCCATCGTGAATAAGAGTAGGGTTAAGATGGAGATCAACATTAATCTATGATAAACCAATGGATACCACCTTTCTTTCCTCATGGAGAATGGTATTAAAAGTTTTGGAGTAAAAAACCTTATGGTATGAAGGTGTATACTAGTAGTGTAGTATTCGTTCTCTCTCCATAGTATCCTCTTGCTACCGCTACAAGCTTGTGGAAACCAAGTAGTTTCTCTCTAATAACCCATTTATAAGGTGGAGTTGTTATGCTACCAAGGGGTTCATCATCCACTAGTAACTCCACACTATATAGGTATCCAGCTGGTTGAGAGGAAGCATTTACTTCAACAGTGAAACCACCGAGTAGTATAGATAAGTTTATAAGAGGTATAGTGAGGATTCTCTTATCTAAAAGATATAAACCACCTTTCTCTGGATGAGTAAAACTAATGGATAGGTTAACATGGATTGGAGTTGGATTCTTTATAGCTACTATTGGGTCTCCAAATAGGTTTGTCTCATAGTACACCCATCTTATACCATTCTCATCTATATGCCATATATGATCCTCTTTAGAGTAATGGTTCGCCCTACCAATCTCCCTTATATTCTCTTTGAATAACGCTTTGAAGAAGGATTCATCGAGAGCCATAGATGGAGAGTCAAGGGTATCCTCACTTCCTAGACCATATCTGGAATTCATTATAGCCGCAAAAGCTCCAAAGGGTGTTTCAACTGTGTATCTCTCTGCTATACAATCATATCCATACGGGTTATCGAAGCCACCCGCCATACAGCCATGGGAGTAGAGGAAGAAGAGGTTCTCATTAACTAGTTGATCTACATCACCATTAGTCATCTTAAGATTATACCCATAATATGAGTGCCCATCATGGTTTATAATATGAGGAGTAGCATTATTTATAATCTCTATTATATCATATTTATCCCAAAGAGAATCTCTATCATAGAGTGTCTCAACATTGTAGTTATCAGGTATAAGAGGGATGATTAAATCCTTATAATTCCCTCCATACTCAGAGACACCAGGGAAACCTAGGTATTCTCCAACCAATAATACTTTTTTGAGATAGGGATCATGAGTACCCTCGTATCTAAGGGTTTTACTAACAAAGTTAGCTACTTCTATATCAGAGTCCACGCATGCTCTACCAACCCATACCTCGGCGTATAGATCTGCTTCATCTCTATAAATAATATTGTTTCTATCAGCGCTCTCTCCAAAGTGTTCATCCTCATCATAGTTAAAGGAACCATCTAAGCAAGCGTAATAGATATCAGAGGGGATATCAGCTTCCTCCTCATCTAGATTTGATAATGGTAACCCACTTTCATTTGCAAATAAACCCCTAGCTGGTATGATATTCTCCTCCTCATCATATATATCAGCATCTCCACCTAGTAAAACATAATCCACACCTAATTCTAGATAAGCGTATCTAATAAAATTCCTTATCCTAGCAGCTTTATCATTGAATAAATCATAGTTCCTTATAGGATGCTCATAGAATGGGTTACTAGGATTATTATCACCCCATGTTCCATTTACACTATAATCTTGATCACTCATTATCTCTTCAACAGTATATATCGCAGAAGGGATACCTTTCTCAATCCTAGAGTATACTAGGTATTGAAAGTTATCTTCTAACCCGGAGTTAGCTAAAGCTTCACTGGTTATAACGATGTATCTAAGAGCGTCTTTACAAGAAGTCTCTATATCATCATATGTATCAATATACTCTGGGTTATCAACCATTGTTTCAAGGATTCTTTTATCCCTCTCTAAACCCCTTATTGGATAAGAGATAAATGTCTCCTTTGTTGTATAGACTTTAAGAGTAAGATGAGGATAATAGAATAATTCTCCTGTATCCAAGTTATAGGTTACTGGGTGAAGAGTAACTACTAGTATAGGATAACCCCTCCACTTATAGACACCAACCATAGAGTATAAGTCATCTTCCCTATGTGAACTGGTCTTAGATGAAATAGACTCACCTTGATTTGATAGAATATGTACTGGGTGACCCCTCTCTATTGATAGGTTAACTCCAACTAGTATCTTATCATTATATGTAACCGATATAGTGGAAACCGTCCTCCCAATAGGTAGGAGGATCCTCACAGGTTTAACAGGTAATCTAGGTTCCCCAACATTGTTTGTTATTGGGAGGGTACCTATTCTCACCGTGTATTCTCCATTACCTCTCTCACTGATAACTGGTGTAGAGAAATCGTATTCTAATATAATTACATCTTTGAAACCCAGGCTTTTAATTGATGAGACACCTATACTTAATATTAACACTGTTACTAAGAGTATAGAGGTATTCTTCATACATACACCCCATAATAAATTATATTCTGATTAAATAAAAAATTTAGGCTTCAAGTTCTCTTTGAAGCTCTAATAGTAGATGCTTCGCTTTCCTTGTTAGAGTAGTTGGTGTTTTAACTTGTATCTCAACGAATAAATCACCGTATCCACCTTCTAAGCGAGGCATACCCTTCTTCTTCAGCCTAAATATATCCCCACTCTGAGTCCCCTCAGGTATTCTAAGATTAACTGTTTCTCCACTAATCGTTTTAACTTCTATTTTTCCACCAAGAGCTGCTTGAGGGAAAGAAACTTCTTTCCTCATGTATAGATCCGCTCCTCTCCTCTCAAAAACAGGGTGTCTCTTGGTATGAATAACTATATATAGATCTCCTTTCCCACCTGGTCCAGCTTCTCCTTCTCCTGGTAGACGAAGCTGAGAACCCTCTTCAACTCCAGGAGGTATCTTAACACTAATTGTTCTAGTAACCATTATCGTTCCTCTGCCATTACACTTTCTACAGGGATCCTTTATGATATAACCCTCTCCATTACATCGATTACATGGTGTAACCTGGGTGAATATACCAAAAGCTGTTCTCCTAGAATGCCTTATCTGCCCTGTTCCACCACAAACAGGACATTGAATCCTAGATGAACCTGGTTTAACACCTGATCCATTACATATATCACATATCTCCGTTCTAGGTATATCAATCTCTTTTCTAACTCCTCTAAATGCTTCCTCAAGCGTTATCTCTACATCATATCTTAGATCCGCTCCCCTATACCTCCTAGGTTCACGTCTCCTGAAACCCAGGTCGCCGAAGAATTGAGAGAAAAGATCTTCAAAATCGAAACCAAGGCCACGGAAGATGTCATGGAAATCTATGCTTCTAAATAAATCTTCTGTAGAGTATTGTTGATCAATACCGGCGTGGCCATATTGATCATACAACTTACGTTTCTCATCATCTGATAAAACTGCGTATGCTTCTGATATCTCCTTAAACTTCTCCTCTGCTTCTTTACTAGGGTTTCTATCTGGATGATACTTTAATGCTAACCGCCTATAGGCTTTTTTAATCTCTTCTTTAGAGGCATCCCTGCTTACACCAAGTATCTCATAATAGTCTTTCTTAACCATGATTTGTATGATGCTAAAAATAGAACTACTATTTCTCTTTTACCAACCATGTTTAAGTGACCAGTCTTGTTATTAAGAATAATATGTCACCTAACAAGAAGGATAAGGTAAAGCCAGATAGTAATGGCACCATGAAAGGTATCTTTGGTGTAACCCATATAGTTGATATACCTTGTTGTTTAAATAGTTCCCACTGAGATGGATTGTCATGTATATGGGAAGTATATTGAAGCTTTCTTTTCCCATCAACTATCTTTTCAAGAGGCCATACAAAACTCTTCCTTGCTTCATCTACCCTCATCTTGTATCCCAGTAAACAATGGGGGAAAACTATATCTCCCTTGTAAAGGTTGTAAACTAGTAGAGAGATTGGTATAATTAGGAAGAGGAGAACAGAGTTAGAGAATACTACCCAAGGGAAGGGTAGATATGATTCGGAAAGAGGGGTAAAGGGATGAGAAGGCCAGAAAGGTACTAGGATGGAGAGAGACATCAAAGCCTTAGCATCTGCTCCACCAAAGATTATACGAAGTTGAAAGAGGATATACATTAGGAGAATCATAATGGGAATAAAAACTAGGTATAAAACTTGAGAATCAAAACCCGTATAGAGGTATTCTATTAACAGTAATAAACCACCTGAGATAATCATTATGATCCATAATACATTGGGAGCACGTCTTGTTTTGATATCAGTGTAAGAAGCGTATAGAAGAATAAGGAAACCCACTAGGAAACGTGATACATTAATAAACTCAGGTGTCATCAAAAAAAACGATAAGCATCAATGGATTTATTAATGATGCTGAAAAATTGATCCTTACTTTTGTAATATTGTTAAACCCCTCTCTGTGTTACACTAACCCCAAAGATTTATTAAAACAAACATGCATTATAATGAGTGTGGGGTATGGGATGCAAAAGAGATTAGAAAAAACTATTTCTGAGAGGGAAACTAGATGAGAGAAGAAAAAGAGTTGTCTCACAGGGGGACACACATAGATTTTAAGGAGGTTGAAAGAGAAATTGATGTATTACTCAGTAAAACAAAGGATGCTATCAAAAAAACACCTCATACTGAGGAAGCACCGGAGAGAGAAAAACCTATCGATGATATACAACAAGAAGTGAAGACATTAGTTGTTCAAAGAAAAAGAGAGTTGCATCCAATAATTGAGAAGATTAGGAGGGGAAAAATCAAGATAAGGATTAAGAAAAGGGGAGAAGAGAGAAAAACCAATGAAGAGAATAGAGGAGGGGAGGAGAGAAAGGAGACAGAGACCATTAATAAAACAGTGAAGGAACATGGAGTATCTAGGGATGGGAAACATAGTATATTAGTTGAAGAAGCATCAGAAGACTCTATTCTCATTGATGAGGATCTCAAAAAGTTTCTATCAATAGTTGATAACTTACTGGGTAAGTTACCTGAGGATGTGATACGAGAATTTGCTGAATCAGAGGATTTCATAATCTATGAAAGAGTTATGAGGAAATATAATGGTTAGAGGATAAGGGAAATGGGGTTGTTAGAGAAGGCACTTGAAAGGAGAAGAGGAGAACTAGTTGAAGAAACTATTCGAAACTCAAATGGATTACTAGGAAAAGTATATGCTACGAGGAGAAAGGAGGGAACAAGGGATTTTAAAAGAGAAGAAACAAAGAGGAAACTAGTGGAGGAGAGAAAGGGTTTTGGATGGAAAGGAATGGGTATCAGGAGAATAACTTTTGATGAGGAAACAGGTGAATACTACTATGAGGTAGTGGAACCTGTTTTAACACCTTATGAAGAGAAAATCAGGAAGGAACTCACTCGTTTATTCAAGATGCTCGCTGATATAAATGTAACAGGTTTAAAGAGAGAGGAGAAGAAAAAGTATCTGGAAGAAACCTTGGAGCAGATAATAATTGATAATGATATAAGTTTCTACCCAGATGAACCAAAAAAAGAGAAGAGAAATATCAAGGAAATCCTCTCTTTTTCGAAGAAGAGAGGAGAAAAACATGGAAGATTTTCTCTGAGAAACCTTATTGGTGATCATAAGAAGCTGAGAGAGGAGTTAGATAAAACATCACAGGAATCCAAAGATAAGATATTCTATCATCTCTTCAGGGAATTCCTTGGGTATGGCAAGATAGATATCCTCATGGAGGATGATGGGATAGAGGATATATCATGTGATGGCCCAAGGATACCTGTATTCCTGTATCATAAGAAGTATGAGGAGATGACTACAAACATTGTTTTTGAAGATGACGCTGAGTTAGATTCCTTTGTTGTTAGACTCGCTCAGATATGTGGCAAACAAATCTCAATCTACTCTCCTATTGTAGATGGGAAGCTACCTGATGGTTCTAGACTCCAGGCAACTCTCTCTAAAACTGTTACAGAGGGCTCCACTTTCACAATCAGGCGTTTCCGTGAGAATCCTCTAACACCTGTTGATCTAATTAAACATGGATCTATGTCACTGGATATGGCTGCTTATTTCTGGATGGCTATAGAGAATGGTGCCTCCATATTATTCTGCGGTGGCACAGCTAGTGGTAAAACAACTGCTTTAAATGCTCTCTCCCTGTTCATCCCATCTGCTCACAAGATAATCTCTATTGAGGATACCAGAGAAGTTAGTTTACCACATAAGAATTGGGTAGCTGGTACAACTAGACAAGGTTTCACATCATCTGATACTAAAACTGAGAAGGATATAGACATGTTTGATCTCATCAGAGCAGCTCTTAGGCAGCGTCCGAAGGTTATCATAGTTGGAGAAGTAAGAGGAAGAGAAGCCTATAGTTTATTCCAAGCAATGGCTACAGGGCATACATCTTACGCAACCGTGCATGCTAGTTCTATACACACTCTCATACAGCGATTAGAGAATCCACCGATTTCTCTACCAAGAGCACTCTTAACCTCTCTAGATATAATAGTGTTTCAGAATGCAGTGAATATTGGTGGGAAAACAGTTAGAAGAATGACTAGTGTAACAGAGGTTATCAAGCTTGATCCAGATACAAACCAGCTTATATTCATGGAGCCCTTCAGATGGGTTTCCAAGACTGATGATAGATTTGAGAGCACCGGTGGTAGTAAGGTTCTAAATAATATTAGACTACAAAATGATTGGACAGAAGAACAACTTCAGCAAGAATTGGAGAATAGGAAACTAGTTTTAAGATGGATGATTGAAACCAATAGGCGAGACTATAGGGAGGTAGGACGGATTGTAGCGGAGTATGAGAAACACCCTGAGAGAGTATTAGAGAGAGCTAGGGGGGAGCTGGGAGTATGAAGTCCACCACCTATAGTAGATTCTGTAGAAGATTATTCTCCAAAATCTTTGAACATTTCAATATAAGTGAGACTAGTAGGAACAGGTTACTGGAGAAAGCGGATATCAGCATGGTTTACCAAGAATACTATTCAATGGTTTTAATGAATATCATCATTGGTTTCATCGCATCTTTTACCTCTACACTAATACTATACCTACTCTTCCCGAACTCTATAACAGCTTTAATCCTACTAATAGTCTCTTCTATAATACCAATCTCCATAGGGTTA
>CAZCPZ010000003.1:0-17922 GCA_964499875.1 uncultured Thermoplasmatales archaeon
GACTAGACATATGTATATGCCTACCAGGCCCAAGATCAAGAGCCCACTTCAAACTACCATCAACCGGATTAACAGCATAAAGCTTACTACCACCTACATAGATGGTACCATCCGGTCCAATAGAAGGATTAGTCTCTGTTCCATAACCAACCTTACACTTCCACTTCAAACTACCATCAGGATACAAAGCATAAAGATAATCATCATAGGATCCAAAATAGATCGTTCCATCATCACCAATAGATGGTGGTCCTTTAACATAGTGACCTGTTTTGAACCGCCATTTAAGAGTACCATTTGGATTAATAGCATATAGATAAGTGTCTCCTGATCCTATATAGATGGTTCCATCCTCACCCAAAGCAGGATCAGAAGTTATATAATAACCTGTTTTATATTTCCACTTTATTGTTCCATCTGGATTTACTGCAACAAGATCACCACTATCAAAACCCACCATAGTACCCACATAGATAGTACCATCATCAGCAATGACTGGTGAAGAACTAATACTACCACCAGTACCAACCTTCCACTTCAAATCACCATCAGGATTAACCGCATAAAGCTTACAATCCCAACTACCAACATAAACAGTACCATCACTACCTATAGCAGGTGAAGAGGTTATCCAATTACCGGTTTCATAACGCCACTTTAAAGTACCATCAGGATTAACAGCATAGAGATACTCATCTCTACCGCCAAAGTAGATGGTACCATCATTATCAACCACAATACCACCCTCAATCGGGGCATCCACTCTAAACTTCCAAAGCAAAGCACCACTATTATCACTGGTACTATAAGGACTACGACCGGTATGCCTGATATCATGACACTTCATCGGCCAGGGTGAATCCATGAGACCATCATCACTAACACCCTTAGTAGAAGAAACACTCATGGAGAGAGAATCCTCTATAGAATCAACAGAAGACTTCTCACCAATATGAGATAATCTCTCCTTCATAACACTCGACTTACCAGAATACGAGAAACCCCCGGTATAACACATGAAAGCTAATTGATCCTCAAGAAATTGGTCATCAGGAACATTTAGATCAACATCCATAGATGAGACCATTGGAGTAGAAGCGGATGAAACTAATACAAATAGGAATACTAATCCTAGGTGTTTAGATGATATAACCAAATTTGTAACCCCCTTCAAACCAATATAATATAACAATGATCATATAAAATATTTTCATATAGGAACCCACAGGCTCATAATATTCTTCACAACGCTCTCAGAGGTACAGGAAATTTATTGCAACAAATGTTTCTAAAAATATATTTTGTTTACTAAATATTTCAAAAGATTTTAAAATCCTCTCTGTATACAAGTGTTGAGAGCAATGGAGCTAGTAATAAAGATAGATGATCAAGAAATACCTTTATCATCCGATGAAAGGAGAGATATACACTCAATAATAAGCTGCATAATCAACGCAATCAATAACAATAAGAATTGGAGGGAATTCCACATTAGCGGGAGGAGAGAATAAAAAACCTTTCTACAATTTTTTCCTTTAAACTCCTATTCTTCCTCGTCATGGAGAAATGTTAAGAAGGGTACATCTCAACATTTAAATATGATTTTTAATATAGATAATCTTGATAAACAGTTGCTTACATAAACTATAAAGTCTAACTCTCATATTCCCAAAACTAAAAACTTGAAGGGAAAGAGTATGAAGATACTACTAACAATGCCTCATCCAAATCCACGTAGAACCTTTTTTGGGAAATTTGATTACCCATCTCTAACTCTACAGCAAATAGCTGGTATAACTCCACCAGAGCATGAAGTAGAAATCATAGATGAAAGGTATGAACCAATTGATTTCAACAAACACTACGATCTAGTGGGAATATCTTGTTTAACCTATAATTCTATTAGGGGATATGAAGTAGCAGATGAGTTTAGGAAACGAGGGATACCCGTTGTATTCGGTGGATACCATGCTTCTCTAGTACCACATGAGGTTAAACAACATGCAGATAGCGTAGTTATAGGTGAAGCAGAGTATACTTGGCCTCAACTACTAAAAGATTTAGAGAGAGGGCAGCTGAAACCCTTCTACAAAGCAGATAAACTAGTTGAACCAGAAGATATACCACCTGCTAGGCATGATATAGGAGTATATACTTTTATGGAAGCTATACAAGCATCTAGAGGCTGCCCAGTGGGTTGTGAATTCTGCGCTATGCAGAAGGTAGAGGGACCAAGATTCCGTGGTAGACCAGTTAAAAACGTGATAGAGGAGATGAAAACCATTAAATCCAAGACAATCTTCTTCGCAGATGCATCTCTAACAATTAGTCCACCATACTCTAAATCTCTATTCAAAGAAATGGCCTCACTCAACAAGAGATTCCATTGTTTTGGAAACATCAACGTTTTATCCAAGGATGATGAATTCCTTAGACTCTCAAGAGAAGCAGGAGTAGAGAGATGGTACGTTGGTATAGAAACCATATCTCAAGAAAATATTGATCAAGCTGGTAAACGAACAAACAAGGTTGAAGACTACGCTAAAGCTATAAAGAAGATTAAGGATCATGGAATGAACGTAACAGGTTTCTTCATGTTTGGTTTCGATCATGATACACCAGATATATTTAAGAGAACACTTGAAGCAATGTATGAATGGGGTCTTGATTTCGCTTCCTTTAGTATACTAACACCATACCCTGGTACCAGGTTATTTGAGCGTCTAGAGAAGGAAGGTAGAATAACATCATATGATTGGTCAAGGTATGAAGAAGGAAAAGTAAACTATAAACCAATTGGTATGACAGAACAAGAACTCCTAGAGGGGATAAGGTATATAGCAAGAGATTTCTTCTCAATAAAACAGATACTTAAGAGGAGTATACCGCATCTCCCAAGGAGTCCACGGGATGCCATCATAGTATTCGCTGGAAACCTAGCTCTTAGATACTTCTATAAATATGAGAAACTAAGTATATGATTTAGAATGGTGAAAGATAGATGAAGATCCTCCTAGTATTCCCTCGAGTTGAACATGGACAAACAACTGTTAGAGATAAAAACTCTTGGGCTGCATGGATATTTGGTAACCCAATTATAACACTCCCCTACCTAGCAGCTATAACACCTAAGAAACACGAGGTTAAAATCGTTAACGAGAATTATATGGATCTAGATTTTGATGAAGAAGCTGATCTCATAGGGATAACGTGTTACACCATGACCGCTCCTAGAGTATATGAGATAGCCGATGAGTTTAGAAGACGAGGGAAAACAGTGGTACTAGGAGGTTATCATCCAACGGCTATGCCAGAAGAAGCCAAGCAACACGCAGATAGCGTCGTACTTGGTATGGCAGAGGTTAGTTGGCCAAAACTACTAGAAGACTTCGAGAAAGGAAAACTTAAACCATTCTATGGGAAGGATCACAATTTCGATCTCCAAAATGCTCCTCCTCTCAGGAGAGATCTCATAGTGAGAAACCCATTGATGGGTGCTGTACAATGGACTAGAGGCTGCACCAATAGATGTGAATTCTGCGCTATAGGAAGCTTCTATGAACACAAGGTTCTCAGGAGACCTATAAAAGCAGTTGTAGAAGAAATAAAACAGATGCCGAATAAACTATTTATATTCCATGACCCTCATCTAACATCTAGTCCTAGATATGCTAGAGCTCTATTCAAAGAGATGATTCGACAAAAAGTAAAGAAAGCTTGGATGGCAAATGGTACAACAAATGTTTTAAGTAGAGTAGATGATGAATTCCTGAGACTAGCTAGAGATGCAGGATGCCTAGAATGGTTCATAGGATTCGAATCAGTTAGTCAAAAATCCCTTGAGAGTGTTAAAAAAACACATAACAAGGTTGAAAACTTTAGACGACTCATACAGCGTCTACATAAATTCGAGATGGCAGTACAAGGCGGTATAATATTTGGATTCGATGGTGATACACCAGATATATTTGATCTCACACTTGAGAAGATGTTTGAATGGGAGCTAGATGTAGCAGAGATCAATATACTAACACCCTACCCCGGTACACCACTATTTGATAGACTTCAGAGAGAAGGTAGAATACTAACATATGATTGGTCAAAATATAATCAAGTAGAAGTGGTTTTTAAACCAAAGAATATGACAGAGAAGGAACTCTACGAGGGAGCTAGGAAAGTCGCTAAGGAATTCTATAGTATACCAAATGTTATCGGTAGATCACTAAAGATATTTGCTTTCACAAAAACACTAATGGGATTCTACCCAGCTGGAGGAAACCTAGCTTATCGCAGGTATTATAAGAGAGACTTCCATTTCTAGAGAAACCCTGGAGGGGTTAAAAAGTGAATCCTTTTCATAACCCCGTTT
This sequence comes from uncultured Thermoplasmatales archaeon, assembly GCA_964499875.1. Lineage (GTDB taxonomy): Archaea > Thermoplasmatota > E2 > DHVEG-1 > DHVEG-1 > B44-G15. Next base: position 4,370 of record CAZCPZ010000003.1, read on the forward strand.
TCCTAATGCGTTTACTTAAAAGCTACCTTGACATCGATAAACTATGGCATACAACAATAGAGGAACTAAGGAGATACCAAGATAAAAACCTTAGAAGAATCGTTAGATACGCATACACAGTACCACTATACCATAAAAAATATAAGGAACACAGTGTACACCCAGAGGATATACGAGGAGTTAAAGACTTAAAGAAACTACCGCTTATAACAAAAGATGATCTAAGAGATAGCTACCCAAATGGGATTATACCAGAGAACTTTGATAAGAAACATGGTTTCCTATTATCCACTTCTGGATCCACTGGGAAACCCGTTTTCGTATACTATGATCTCCTCTCCGCTATTAAATATGTTGAAGGATTCGTTAGAATGCTTAAAGCATATGGTGGAAGTTGGAGTAAATCAAAGATTGTATTAATCGTTGATACCAAAGAAGGAACCATAGAGAACGCAGCGTTTCAAAGCAGTATTCTACCATTCCTAAAGAAGTTTTTCACTTTGGATAACATAAAATACCTATATGTGGGTGATCCAATAGATAAACTAGTAAGAGAAGTCAATGAATTCAACCCAGATTACATTGGTTCAGATCCACATATGCTAAGAGAATTCGCTTACCGTAAAAACAATGGAGAAGCAGAGGATATCAACCCTAAACTAGTATTCTCTAGTGAAGCAATGCTAGATAGCTACACTAGACAGTATATTGAGAAAGCCTTTAACACAAAAGTACTTGATACCTATGGAGCCACTGAGGCAGGTCCAATGGCTTTTGAATGCATCAACGGTGATGGTTACCATGTAAACTCAGATTTCATTATAATGGAGGCGTTAGATGAGAATGGTGAAGATGTTGCAGTAGGTGAACCAGGTAGACTAGTTGTAACTCGTTTATATGGGCAAGGTACACCTATAGTTAGATACACTGGTGTAGAAGACATAATCACTCCAATGGAACCCAAGGTTTCATCTTGTGGAATAACCTCTGATATGATTAAAAACATTGGTGGACGCTCTATTGAGTTAATACATCTACCAGATGGTAAAACATTAGCTCCATTCCATGTTACAACAATACCAGCAGCTGTCATGGATAAATATAAATGCTATAAGATTAAACAATTCCAGATTATTCAACACAGCATAGATAACATAGAGGTATTAGTTGTAATTGATGAGAAACTCAGAGACGTTCATCCACCTGTAGATGTGTTACTCAAAGAGATAGAAGCAAGATTCAAAGAAGCAGTGGGTTCAAAGGTTAACATAAAGGTTAGAGAAGTAGAGGAGATTGAGAAAGATAAGAGATCTGATTATGTTAGAGTAGTTGTATCACATGTTAAACCTTAGAGAGTAGATAAGATATATTCTGAGAGATATCCTCCGATTGAACCTTACCTCTTATCCTAAATAGTTCTAGTAGATATTCTTCTCCACCAACTATATTCCTAAGTACATCCTCTGTTGTTCTATATACTACTCTTGCCTCATTCTTCATATGCGTAGCAACATACCGTAGTATCTCCCTCTGCTGCTTCACACCATATAATATAAAGATTACATCATACTCATCTACTGGGTATCCTACTCCATCTGCCTCTACACAACTCATCTTATCCTTTAAACCATGCATCTCAATAACCTTAGAGGCTCTCACTATAGCATTTGAATCCACATCAAGAGTAGTAGTATAAGCATGGGTTTTCAATGTAATCAACATAGAAGTTGCAGGTATAGGGCCTCCTCCGATAACCAATACCTTATCTCTAGATGTAATAGAAGCCATTTTTACCTCCTTATCCACTAGGTCCTCATAGAAACCTAGATATAGGTTATGAAGAAAAGGGAAGGGTGCAGCGATCTTCTCCCCTAATACATACAATGAATCCATGAGGTTTTTCAAAGAATCCACTCTAAACTTTGGAGATACTTCTTGGAAAAAAAATCTTTGAATCCATGCAGCTACACCATTAATCATTACTCTAAATAACCACAACTTGTTTTTAAATGATTTCAGGAGATATACTGTAGTAGAACCTGTATAAGGATATCTAGAAATATTAGATCATAGGAGAATAGGAAGTAATCAAAACCTTTCCTACCAACAACTACTCCTAGTTTCCTCATCTCATCTAAGCTTCTAGCAGTTAAGAGTTTATATGAGAAACTCAACGTATATAACCATATAGCTAGTAGTGGTACAAGGAAAAACCAAGAAAGCGGTGTGTATAGGAATAATAATACTCCTAGTGGACCAGATATAAAGAACATGAAGAAGGATACACGAGCAGCTGTTTTCTCACCAAAAGAAGTAGCATAGGTTCGAACACCATGTTTCCTATCACCCTCTGCATCCACTATCCCCTCAGCTAAATCATGAGCATTATCAGTGAAATAAGTAAACACTACTAGTAACAGCATCTGTAGTACAGCAGAGCTACTAGTTTTAAGGCTACCTAGTATAGGTAGATTAACCACGATTTCTTCTTCCTGTGGAATAGCTGTCCAAATAGCTAGGAAACCAAATATAGCTACAGTCACCCATTGAAGAGGAGTAAATATCTCAGAGTACGCTGGTATCTTAACTCTCTTCTTAAGATACTTATCATGGAATGTTACAAACAAAGCTGTGAAACCAACTAAGAAGAAACACCATACACTAGTTAATATAGCGAAGATAAAAGTAGATGCTGAGAAGATTAAAGCAATACCAAAAAACCTTCTACTAGATATTCTACCGGAGGGTATAGGTCTATCAGGGTGAGCAATAGCATCTATATCAGCATCAGTGATATCATTCCATATAAGAGCAGCAAAGAAACCTGAGTACAATGTTAGAATAGTGAATACTATAACCCTTAGAATCCCAAGGTTATATGGTTGTATTCCATAGGCTAGCATTGGGACACTTGCATACATAAAAACATAGCTTATCAACTCATATGGTGGAAGAGAACGCCACTGAGATAGGAATCTAAATGGTTTAACAAAGAAGTTCCCTTGCAAGCCTGTTACACCTCAAGGTTACTTCATATGATTGAAGTTGGTTTTAAATATTTTCCATTTGATTAACAAGTGTTCCATCCCAGAATATGTTACTATGAAGCTTCTTCGCTCTCTCTTTATCCTTCTCCCATCTCTCAATAGGTGGCAACTCATCATCCTCTACCTTAGCTGCCCAAGCTGTTATCCTACGAACAACCCACCAGGTATAGGTTACTTCATCAACAGCATCCTCACTCAACCTAGATATATCCCTCCACCTATGCAATCCCTTCGCCAGAGAATTCTCTCCATCAAAATCAACTTCCTCTATATACCCATCCCACCAGATCATATACTCAGGGTGAGCAGTGCAAAGTAGAATCCTACCTTTATTCTCATTAGGGTAAACCTCACTGACCATGCAAGGTTTATTAGAGAAGTTTAAAACGATATATTTATCAGTTGGCTCCCAAGGTTTTGCAAGATAATAGGTGTATAGTATAGAGTCCCTTAGAGGGTCTCCTCCAATTATATTAGAGGCTTCTCTAAACCCATTTAGTAATCCAAGTAAACCACCGGTGTATCTCCAAGCATTAATCCTAGTACCTGGGGTTTTAGAGAAATCAACACTGGGATACCTAGCTAGAACCTTAATCTCTCTATCAACACTAGATGGAATAACTAACCCTGGTCCACCCCACCATCTCATGCGAATAGTTTTACCAGAGTAATCAGAGAAGATAGGATTATCTTTGGATATAACATAGTCAATGGGTACACCACCAGTATGTATAAACTTACCATCAACTGTTTCACCAGGAGCAAAAGAGAATACATAACCAGTAGCTCCAACATTCTCAGGGTGACTCCTCTGAAAAGGATAAAACAATGGGAAAGCTAAGTGTTCATAGTAGGAGTCGATACAAGTAACATCTACTCTACTCTTAGCATAAACCCTTTCAAGGAAACTAGTGGGTTTACCCAGAGGACCTCTATCTAAACCTGTTAACAATGCAGTACCACCGCATATACCAACATACCCACCACCGTATTCAATGAACTCCTTAACCTCTCTCTTCCATCTCCTAACACTTGGTAGAAAATTGAATCCCTTAACTATTGATTCACCATCACCTACTCCCCCACCAGGTACAAGTAATACATCATAACTAGAAGTATTCAATCTCCCCTCAATTATATCTCTATCAAATATATACTTAGTTGAAAACCTATACACTACTCTACCAGAATCCCAGGTGTAACCATCTAGTATCAATGGGAAATAATGTTTACCAGAACCCCATCTAATGGGTTCCTCAGCTAATACTGCAACTCTTATTATACGAGTAGATTTCATATCCCTGAAGAAGTGAATACATAATTATACCTTAAATGTTTACAGCTTTTAGAAACCCTCCTTTAAACATGGGGTGAACCATCTCTATGAGATACATATTTGAGAATCAAGGAGAAGAGATTCTAAGGGACTCAAACGATAATAGAGTAGTTGTTGTCAATAACAAGAGGAGATTCAAAGACTTCTACTATGCAGATAGAATAGTATATAGAGGGGATCCTAGATGGATTCCACCTCTATGGGTTGAGATGAAAGATTTCTTCCAAGAGAAAAACCTGTTTTGGACTCATGCCTCAACGAAACTCTTCGTAGCATACAGAGATAATCAACCAGTTGGACGAATAGCAGCTTTTGTTGATACTAAACTTATAGAGGCGATGGGTGAACCCGTTGGTTTCTTCGGATTCTTTGAATGTATAAATGATTTACACATAGCTTACTCTCTACTCTCCGCTGCTGAGAATTGGCTTTCAACACAGAAGATACTCAGAATGATTGGACCTGTTAATGGTAGAGTAGACATGGGTTGCGGTATACTATTGAAAGGATTTGAAGAGGAACCCTACATATATGATACCTATACTCCACCATACTACATTACTATACTAGAAACATATGGTTTCAAGAAACATAAGGATCTAGTATCATATAAATTAAACTTGGATAAACCAATACCGGATTCTCTAAAGAGAGCTGCTAAAAGATGCGAGGAGAATGGTATAAGGGTAAGGGGTTTTAATCGCTTACGAGCTAATAAGGAATTAGACTGGTGGGTTAAACTAATGATGGAAACATTTTCCAACCACTGGGGTTATATAGAGGTTTCAGAGGAGGAGGTCAGAAAGAGATTTGGTGTGAGACAGATAAGATGGATTGTTGACCCAAAGCTTTTCCTTGTAGCAGAGAAGAATAATGAACCAGTAGCCTTCAAATGGGTGTTACCAGATTACAATCAAGTATTTAAACACCTCAATGGTAAACTAGGATTAAAGGGATACCTATTATTCCTATTTAGAAGAAACAAGCTCATAGATAGAGCTAAATTCAACTTCGTGGGAGTAAAAGAAGAATACAGAGGTCAAGGTATAGCATCATGTATGAACTATTATACATTAAAAGAACTTAAGAAGAGGAAATATAGAGCAGCTGAGATAGGATGGATAGATGAAGAGAATATACCTGAGAGGAAAGCCACAGAGAAACTAGACGTTGAGTTGACCAAGATATACAGGGTGTATGAGAAGATAGTTACTAAGAAGAATTATATCTAAGAACTGAAATAATAAAACCTTTAATACCTCTAACGTATGCATTCATTTAACCGTTGTGTTCTCTCTTCTACGTAGCTCCATATCAGTGCCACTGGGAGAGGAAAACAAGGATATAAAAGTATTTATTGTTGACCCCTTAACCCGTATCAGGAGAGAAAAAGCTTTAGTATCAATGAATCTAGTATCATTAACGTATCTGCTGCTAGAAACGAATGGGAAATCAACTCAGATAATAATAGTTAGCTGAGAAAGGAAACCATGGGATCCTAGATATACAGGTAGGTGACTTAGTAGGTGATAATAACAGGGGTGTTTCCAAAAACAAACTTCTACCTATAGTGTTACGTGGAGATAAAAACATCCTCACCCCATCGCCTCTATCAGTAGGTCGGATACCAGATGCGTTAACACTCTTCAAAAAACCCTATACCAGGGGGCTTAGAGGGAGAGAAATATGATGCTATACCTTTCACTCTTAGAAGGAGAAGTTCAACTAATCTAGTTAGATGTATATGTATCCTGTAATATGCCACCTGGGTTATATAACGGAGTAGTAAGAGTAACATCTGATACCAGTGAGGTAACAGTTCCTATAACCCCAAGGAGATTTCAAGGAATCCTTTGAATGGCACTGGATTCCACATATAGGTTTACATAAACTTTAAGTAATCGCTACTAGGAATAATTATTCTTCCAAGAGAGAATTGATTTTATTTTGCATCTAAACCAATACTGTAACCTAGTTGAAAGGCCTCTAAGTTCACATTCTCTGTACCCTTAGGTGTATTACTAGTTAAACTCTTCTCCACGGAATCCTTTGAAACAACTCTACTCACCGCTACCATGTAACCTAACATTATCATATTAGCATATAATCTATCACCGAATCTATCATATGAGAGTGTAGATGCATTCAACGAGTATAGTTTTGGATGAGTTAAATCCATTTTAACTGAATCCGAGTCTATAAAAAACTGGAGCTCTGGGTGTACACTATACTTGTAGGCATCATATGCTTTCTCAGATAAACAAACAAGTATATCCGGGTGGATAAACTCTAATTCATAGATTGGATTACGAGATATTATGATATCACTTTTACTAAGCATCCCCCTATAAGCACTACCATAGGAACGAGTTTGAAGAACCCTGTAGCCATCAATCATTGCTGCATAACCAAGGATGTATGCTACTTGAATAACCCCTTGTCCACCTACGCCACAGAATCTAATCTTCACAACTCATTCACCTTCTCATTTAGTTTCCTTAGTCTCTCGGTGAATTCTTCCCTCTCTATATCTAATAGTTTACCGATAATAAACTTGTTCTTCAACTCATCCCTAGTTAGCTTCTCAGCTTCTCTAACATGAATAGAATTCTCTTTGAAGTATCTTAAAAACTCTGGTCCACTTCTCATACCTAGGCTTCTACCATAGTTTACTGGACACTGAGATATTATCTCAATGAAACTAAAACCTTTCTTAGTTAAAGCCTCTTTCATAGATTTAACTAGTTGATTAACATGATAAGTAGTCCATCTAGCGACGTATACTGCTCCTGCAGCAGCTACTAACTCAGCTACTGAGAAGGGATTCTCAGCGTTACCATAGGGTGTAGAAGTAGTTGAAGTATAAGTGGGAGTAGTTGAAGAAACCTGTCCCCCGGTCATACCATATACAAAGTTGTTAACAAGGAAAACTGTGAGATCTATATTTCTACGAGCAGCATGTATAAGGTGGTTCCCACCGATGGACATTAAATCTCCATCTCCACCAAATACCACCACGTTCATATCCGGTTTCATAATCTTTACACCTGTTGCAAAAGCAATTGAGCGACCATGTGTAGTATGAAGTACATCTCCATTGAAGTATGGAGATGGAATCCAAGAAGAGCAACCTATACCAGTAACAGTTACTACCTCCTCAGGTTGAATACCTAATTCATCTAAGGCATGTATAAAAGCATTCAATATCGTTCCACATCCACATCCCGGGCAGAAGGTTGTTGGAAACAAGTTTAGTCTCAGATACTTCCTCATTCTACGTAACTGCTCATCCATCTCTATCTCCTTCCCCCAACTATAACCTTATAGATCTCATCAACAGTATATGGTACTCCTCCAATCTTAGTTATAGGAGTAACCTCTACATCTACGAATCTCTCAATAACTCTACTAATTTGACCTAGATTCAACTCTGGTACAATTATTCTATCAACCTTATCTCCAAGTTCCTCAACTTCCTTAATAGGGAAAGGCCATAGTGTTATCAACCTTAAGAAATCAACGGGTATATTATGCTTCCTAGCCTTCAAAACAGCTCCATAGGATGGTCGAGCTGTTGAACCATAAGAAACAACAGCTACAGAAGCATTATCCATATAATTCTTTTCAACACGAGTTATTCGATCCCTATTCACATCGATCTTACTATATATCCTCCTGATAAGTTTATCATGAACCTCTTGAGATTCAATCTCTCTTATACCATCCTCCCTATGAGTTGAACCAGTTATATGAATAGCTTCCCCGTCACCTATCTCAATCATTGGAGGAATAAGTTCTCCTCCAAAAAGATATTTGTTACTCTTACCCCTTCTTCTACTAACGATATTAATCTCCATAGGTATCCTCAGATCCTCTCTTATATGTGCCAGTTCTCCATCCATCATAAATAAAACAGGTGTCCTATACTCCTCAGCTAGGTTGAAACAATCAATTATCAATGTGAAACATTCTTCAACTGTACTAGGAGAGAGAGCTATTATTTCATGATCCCCATGTGTCCCCCATCTAGCTTGCAATACATCCCCCTGAGCAGCTTTAGTAGCTTGACCAGTAGATGGACCAGAGCGTTGTACATCAATGATTACACAAGGAGTTTCAGTCATAAAAGCATAACCAATATTCTCCATCATGAGAGAGAAACCAGGTCCACTAGTAGCAGTCATAGCCTTTGCACCCGCCCAAGTCGCTCCGATAACAGCAGATAAACTAGCTATCTCATCCTCCATCTGTAAGCAGTAACCATTAACCTTTGGTAACTCCCTAGCCATAGTACTAGCTATCTCAGATGATGGAGTAATAGGATACCCAGCGAAGAAGTTGCAACCAGCGGAGATAGCTCCATAAGCAACAGCCTCGTTACCTTGGATGAATAATCTTTTACCCTTCAATCTATCAAAATACTCTAGGTTATCCATCCTATTTAATCCTCCACTACTCTTATAGCGAAATCAGGGCATATACGTTCACATAACCTACATCTTGTACACCTATCCTCCCCAGCAGGTATAGGAGGGGTAAACCCTCTTCTATTCAACCTTCTAGAGGATTCCAACACGTTTGTAGGGCAAATATATATACAGATACCGCAACCCTTACAGAGTTCCTCGTCAACAATTATCATCTATTATCAAAAATATTTTCAAAAGCCAAGCTTGGTTTAAAAGCTTTAGTTTAAAAACTCTTTCCTCTTCAATTAACTCTTCTAGTTAAAGGATACCTATCTATATTCAACCCACCAGGTATACTATAGGGGTGATCCCAGATGCCGTTCCCATCTAAATCCTCATCTTGGTAATCAGACCAGTAGTTACCTTGGTATCCATTATCCCAGCTATTATAACACTCATCATATGCTTGCCGATCATTATCAATAAAATCATTATAGTAAACCTTATTCCCATTAGACTCATCATATATCTTCACACCTAACTGGTTATCCATGAAAACACAGTTCCTCACAGTATTATTATAAGAACCTAGGTAGATTCTGAGACCAAAACCTTCATTCCCATATATAGATACACCGTGTCTTCCACAGTGAAGAGCGGTACAGTTAATAACCATGTTATCATGAGACTTGTGGATATTGAAACCAGACAACTTGCAGCTACAGTTTCTAACAATGTTACCTGATACATTATCCCAGAGGCATATACCGCATCCATATGTCTTAGTGTGACAATTCTGAACAATATTATGATCTGAGCCTCTATTAACCCCTATACCACAGAAACTCCTAGCAACCATGACACCGTCTATGATGTTACCATAGGAATTATTCTCAACATTTATGGCTTGATAACAACCAGTTATCTCAACATCTTTAATCACTCCATGTGTCACATTATGAAGTTTTAAAGCATAGATCCATCTACCCAGTCCTTTCTTAAATAAATAGTAACTAATGATTCCATCCAAGGATTCTATCTTAACATCTTTTATAATAAAATAAACATCTGTATTCTCCACTAGTATACCTGCTAATTCTTTTTGCCTTAAGATATCAAATAAAGAGAGTTCTATGGTGAATCCTTGGATGATATATGGGTTATCAATACTACCATTCCCAGAGGATACACCATTTGATGAATTAAAACCCTTGTTCCCATTAATATGAATAGGTTTATGAAAACAGTTTCCAAGTGTATCGAGGTTACACCATAAGTCATCATTTATGCATCCTGAACTCCATGTTGAGGATACACCACTAACTATGATATCTGAGAAGACAAATACCACCAAGAGTAACTCTATCCTAGGCAAATTATTCTCCCCCTTCCAACAACTCATAGAATCATTATTCTATCACTTAAGATTTACCCCTCTTTCAATTGAAACTGAGTTCCCCAAAAGATAGATATGGAGGAGATCATCCCATCTTGTATTTTCTGAGAAACCTAGATCCTCATACCTCAGAGTTAGATTATAACCCCATATAGGTTTATTATACTGACTCCTAGAATCAGGGAAATATATACTTATCCCATGAGAATGATCACCTGGTAGCTTCTTTAAACCCATAACAACATCTTTTAAACTCTTCATTACCTCAACCGATGAATTCCTTAACCCATCATCTCTGGAGTAATCCTTGGTGAGTAGATGAACAAAATCATATAGATCTATATAATCACTATACGAAAAAATATTGAGTGGAAACCAGTTCTCGTATACTGGGACAAGTATATGATACTTTGTACTCCATCTACCAAATGATCTAACAACGGATCGAACCTCTGTAATCATACTTTTAAACTCATTGATACCTGTTATCAATACATTGGAGAACTTATCAATGGCTTTAATTAATTTATCGACACCACTTGTATCTATCACAGATAAAGAGGTTTTAATAACCACTGTGTGCAGAGAAGGGTAAGGTAGAGAGTTAAACAAACTCGATAGAGGAGTATTCATCTCATAGTAACAAGGTTCATAGTCATCTAGTATCCAACCTGTAAAGATCCTTGGAGACACTCTTGGATTCTCTATTAACCGTTGAATCACATCCTCAGAGGGCCAAACATATAGAGGAGCATTATCAGCTTCTGTTGCAACTATGAAACCTACATACCTATACACCTCAGAGATTACTTCAATCATACTAGAGAGACACATATTTAAACTCAGGATATCAATTCTCTCTCCACTACCTCTTGTAATATTCCCTAGGGCTCCTCCAAGATCTGTTACACTCATATGAGGTGAGAACTAAAATTAAAATAATTCATCTCTCTACAATCCAAACATAAACCCTGCCAACCAAAACCCGGGGAGATTATAAACAAAGCATAGTGTTCTGCAGGATAATTACTCATTGCGAACCTACAAAAAATCTCTAATAACCAGGGGGAGCTGCTATCCACCTCCATAGGTAAACCGAATACTTGACTGATATCCTCAAGAGTATGATCCCCTATGAGATACAACCTACTGTCTCCATCCTCAGCTCCATCTCTCAAAACTAGTATACTTACTTCATCATTAAAACCTAGGTGAGATAGATTCTCTATGAGCTTACTAGTTACAGTGGAATACTTGTTATCAGAAGCCATATAATACATTACAGTCCAACAACCATTAGTATCAACAACTTCAATATTCAAAACAGAGGATGAAAACAGTAACATGCATAGTGGAAACAGAAATACCCTCATATCTTGATTGATATAAAAAACCTAATTTATAATTCCTTGGAATCTATTGAAAGAATATAAATAGTAGCCGTTACCTTATCTATAAGGGGTTGAATATGAAGAATTGGAGGAGGATTCTATGTTTCTCATTAATGATTACTATACTCTCCTCGTTTCCTCTAACTGAGTCCACTCAAACACCACCATATGTGAAGATTGATATCCCAGATGGAACCATAGTTTATGAGGGAGATATAATAAACTGTACTATAACCGGTAACCCAGTTGAAGTGTACTGGACTATAGATAATCAAACTCCACACTACTTATTCTACAATAACAACCCAGTTATCTATAACCCTGAACCTACACCATTAAATGCAACCTATGTTAACCTAACCATGTATGCGAGAAACAACTATGGTTCAAGTTCAGATACAGTTAGAATCATATTGAAACGCCTCTACTTTGGAGATATCCATTTCCATAGTACAATCTCTGATGGATACCACTCAATAGATACCCTCTATAGCAATACCATTAAGGATAACTACTTAGATTTTGCTTGCTTAACAGATCATGCTGAGATAATCAATAGCCTAGATTTCACACCTCCTCAACCACTATGGATGTTCACAAGGAGTCTAATACAATTCATACTCTACAAACTAGGTTTACGAGACGAATGGAGTATTATAAAACAGAAGGCCATAGAGTATTATAAACCTGGTAGATTCACAACACTACTAGGATTCGAATACTCCCCTGGTCCTTGGTACCCAGGTGGATACCCTTGGAGTCCAAATGGACACGAGGATATATGTCACATAAACTTCTACTACAAGGATGTATACCCAGATGCCAGAAAGTATTCTGGTTGGGATTGCCATACATTTGATGAACTACTAGGTGTCATGGAAAAAGAAAGAGAAAAGGGGCATCTAGTAGTTTGTTTTCCTCATCACCCTATTATGAGAATCGGTAGATGCTTCGGAGCATACACAGTTAACTGGTCATTCCTACATGACAATATTAAGAATACTACTGCTAGAGATAATCTACTCAGGGGAGCAGAGGCTTATAGTAAATGGGGTACATCTATTGGTAGATACTCAGGTATACCAATCCATTGGTCATATGATCCAAAAAACTGTGTTGACTCCCCAGAGTACTGGGTTGAAAAAGCATTATGGGAGTGGAGTGAGAACACTACTAAGAATAGATTATTTGCAATTATAGCTAGTAGTGATAACCACGCAGTGGATCGAGCAGGAAGCGCTAGTTTGCAGTCAAGAATCTCAGGTGGTCACCCAAATCCCTCTGGACTCATAGCGGTTTATAGTACCCATAACACTAGACCTGAGATATGGGATGCCTTGAATAACTGTAGTATGTATGGAGTACAAGTCCTTAAGATTCGAGCGAATATTAGATTCAATAATGAGATGGTGATTGGGAGATGGATTAATATAACTAAACCATTGCATATTAGAGTTACAGCCTATGCTACCTTCCCAGGCTTGGATAGTAGTGATAGAAGTATGTGCCCACATGGATACCCAGCGGATCAACTAGATAACATTATAGAGAATATATGGGTTATCAAAAAAGATAGAACTCGAGGTGCTCCATGGTGTAAAATAGTTGCTCATACTACCCCGAATTCTAAACTAGGTGTACTAGAGTTTAATGATTGGGATGTACACCCAAATGACTTCTACTATATAGTTATCCAGCAAAATGGAGCGAAACTAGGTGATAGAGACTCCAAATACATGGCTTTCCTTGGACCAGTATTCATAGACTCTATCTCTTGAGTAGATAATGTTAAAACTAGGTTTAGAATCAATTCACCCGTAACATTAACCTCATTCCAATCATAATACTTCAATACATCCCCCTCACTATGATTCAAACCATCTCTATGATGCAGTATCCAACCCCCATCTTTAAAGAATGAAACCGCAGAACAGTTTCTTCTATGTCTAACAAAAGGTAGAGGATTACTAGGTA
>CAZCPZ010000004.1:0-17646 GCA_964499875.1 uncultured Thermoplasmatales archaeon
TACAATGAAACGTTTGTGTGCATTGCGCATTACGTTCGTAATCAATCAAAGATAAAGGAAGGCACATACGAGGTAGAGGCATGGTTTTATGTTCCTGAAGGAAACTACCCTTTGGTTGTATTGGGTATGGAGTATCATCCATCTTGGATAGTTCAATATTTTGCTTATCCTGCAATAGATATGAAGGATGGCTCGGTTTTAGTGGCAAATGCGAGGGGATGGACAAAGGTGGGTAAAGTTAAAGCCAAGCATAATGAATGGTTCAAACTCTGGATCCTTTTTGATACAAAAGAGAGAAATAAGTTTTCGTTTGGTTATGAGTCATCTTTAGAAGAAGAAACTTTTGAAGGTGACAAGTGGATAGGTTATTTTAATCCCGCCTATAAAAATTATTCAGCCTTTAACTTCTATGCGGGAACCGTGAATTCTATTGGCAGGGGCAAGCAAGAGATTTACATGGATGATTTTCGGGTAAGGATAGAGCAAATCCTCCTGAAAGAAGATGGTTTTGAATACGAAAAAACATTTGATTTTCCTGAGAACTGGTGGGATAGAGAAGCTCATCCAGAATACGAATGGCATTTGGAGAAGCCAGGTCAAAATGCGGAAACCACCGCTGAAATTTCTCTATCTGGGGAAAGAAGTGCTAAGCTCTGGACGATGCCTCAACCTGGTAAAGTTGTAAGAAGTGTTTTAGTTGCCCCGGATTTCACACATTGGAGGAGTCCTTTGAAAAGATTAGTTGCTAATTTTTACTTACCTGAAGGTGAGTTTGAAGATGATGCAGGCGTATGGTTGGACATCGATCTTTATGATCTTGAAAAGAAGAGATGGTGTATGGGTATAATAGGAATTAGTCGCACCGGCGAAATCTACTATGGAGATGGCTATACGCCTCATCCAGCCCAATCAGAGTATAAACACTTCAATGGGAATTTCTCCTTGGATACCAACAAATGGTATAGAGCAGAATTATACGCGGATTTCAGTAAATTTGGAAAGGATGGTATGGAACTCGTGCTATATATTGATGAAGACAGACTCAAGTGGATTTTACCTCTTACGCTGTGGACGGATTACATGCTGTATAACTTCTCTTTTGGAGCATACTACTTTGGGATTTCAAACTACTTAAACTATCAAGCAGCCGCTTACTTCGATGACGTCGAGTTATGGGCTGAATATGGTGTTAATGTATCAGTGGAAATCAAGAAACCTTTGGAAGGGTATTTATACTTCTCTGACAAAGAGGCATTTCTCACCTTTTCAGGTAATACATTGATAATTGGGTCTATAACTGTTGAGGCTGATGCAAGGGGAGAGATAAGCAAAGTAGAGTTTTACATTGATGACAATCTGAAATCAACAGATTATGAGGAGCCGTATTCATGGCTATGGAATGAATTCGCTGTAGGTGAGCATGAGATAAAAGTTGTTGCTTATGATAATAATGGAAATAGGGCGCAGGATGAAATCGATGTAATAATATTCAATTTAGGTGGATAAGATAAGAAAAAAAATGATGACAGTAACCGTGGTTTTGTTGACACTACAAGTATTTACAATGAGCTTATCTCATGGGGAAGCATCCCGTGAGATGGGGATAAACAGCAGCTACAGTTTCGTTGATACTGGTAATCTTCTCATAAACAGTGGATTTGAAAACGGTAGTGGCAATCAACCTGATGGATGGACTACTTTTCCTTCTTCTGCTCCAGGAATCAGTTACATCTGGTGCAACGAAACATCTCACTCAGGTAACCGATGTGTTTGTATCAAAAGTATTGGTTCATCTTTTGGGATGTGGCAGCAGATTGTTCCAGTCGAGGGTGGTGTTGTTTATGTTTTAAATGGTTTCCTAGGTTTCCAGGATTTACAGTACCCTGGGCGTTGTAATCTACAACTGGTGTTCCGGGATTCATCTAATAATGTAGTTCAGCTAATCAACTATCCATCCCATTCTGGTACCAGAGAGTTTGCATTTGATTTCCCAGCGGAACTCAAGGTTCGTGCTCCAGATGAAGCAGAAACAGTTGAGGTGAACCTTTTCATGCAAGGACCTGGAAAGGCTTTTTTCGACGACATCTACTTCGGGGTGGCACCAACTGGAACAATTAAGGGAAAGGTTACATCCAATGGTGTTCCACTAAAGGGAGCTACGGTGAGTATCCAAGGATCTCCGTGGGGTAAAAAATATGAATGCACCACTAACGTTTTTGGAGAATACGTGATTCCTGATGTACCCGTTGCTTTTCCTAGATACATTCTCTTGGCATCGAAGCCAGGGTATATAACTCAATCAGTTGGACGAGTTGCGGTTAAAGAAAATGGTGTTACCACAGTGAATTTTGATCTCACCTCTGGAAGAAACCCCTTGGAGGATCTGCGGGTAAAAGTTGGAACCTTGTCTTTCCAGCCTTTTGAGACTCCACCGTCAGAGGATATCTTAGATGCAGCTGTTATCCCTGAAGACGAAAGCGGGTACCCTGAGCCAGTGAAACCATTTCTTTTACCATCAGAGTGCATCACCTCTGATAACCCGAGGGTGATTGAGAAAGCATTTGAAATCTACAGCAACCTATCAACTGTTGATAGGAGGAGAACTCGTGAAGTTGCTTGGGCGGTGTATGAGTGGATTTGTAAAAATATTGAATATGATGGAGTGTTTATTGGTAAACCTGGTGGTTTACCTGGTGGTTTAAACCAGCCATACAGGGATGTAACAAGTGGCATCTGGCAAACAATTAGCGGTAGCATGGGAGGAGATGGATGGGGTTGGGGAAACAATTTCTCAGATTGGGCGTATAAACCTGAGGAGTTGTTGGAGGTACGTTGCGGAATCTGCGTGGAACATGCACGGTTAGCAACAGCTTTACTGCGGGCTTTGAATATACCAGCACGTGCCACCAGTGGTTCCCTGGAGTTTTGGGCGCAGGATGAAAACGGAAGTGGCGCATGGTTTGGCATGAGTACCTCAGCTGGTAGAACATTCTACCGAGAAAACGGGATGTTAGGCCCTGGTTTCGCTACCAAAGGACTTGGGACGTATCCAGTTACTGAAAAACATATGCAGCATGAAGACTGGAATGCGTTACATCGGGGTTTATGGCGGGAAACCCATCCGTGGAAGGAAAACTATCCAGGTACCTCTGAAGGGTTTTCTCAGGCGCTTATGGATCTTAATGAGTTTGTTCTCACGGGTAACGCCCCCAGAGGAGAACACGTGGAACCTGGATCTGACCGGTACTCCATAGACTATAGGGATATCACTCTCAACCTATGTGACTTCCAAAAGCAACGTACATTAATTGTAAGGTTCCCCACATACCCAAAGCCTGGGGTTAACCACTCTATACAAACTGATTTTTATTGGACAAACTGTCCAGAGTGTGTTAAGAGAACTTGGATTGAAGAAGTGAGAAACCCACCTGTTGAAGGAAAAGAAAGATGGTTTTGCATCGAATTCGATCTTTCTCCTCTTTTTGAGGAAAACGTTTCATTTAATGTTGATATAGTGAAACCAAAGGAAAACTATCTGTATATTTTTGGAAGAGAGGTAATCTCTTTACCTGTAACGACTATAATAGGCGGAGTAGATGTAGAAGTAAGAGTGAACAGAGTATTGAGGAATGTAACCAGAGTCGAGTTTTACATAGATAACAAACTAAAATTTGTTGATGAAGAAGAACCATATAGTTGGAAGTGGGATGAAAGCGTTTTTGGGAAACATGAGATTAAGGTGGTGTCCTATGATGAAAACGAGCATATGGCAAGAGATGAGATGGATGTAATAGTATTCAACATTTGAATTTGGAAAAAAATCGGGTGAATTTTGGGTGAAATGATAAAAAAGAAGGAGGTCTTTTAGGGATACAAAAAACTGGGGGAGTAAAAATGTTGAGGAAGATGTTGACGGTGGAGCTAACTGTGATGATTTTGTTACTCACATCAACAGTAACCAATTCAACAACTGAAGAAGAAACCAAGGGGTTTAGCCCTGGAGATATTTTGGAGGTAGAATTCCTTGGTGTAGATACCCCTACTATATCATATGGAGAATTTGACGTCGCTGTGTTTTACATGGAGTATTGGAGTAGCGTCGAGGGAGGAGTTAAGATAGCTTCGAAACTTTTTATCCCAGTGGGAAAGGCTCCACCTGAAGGTTGGCCAGCTAAGGTATGGCTTCATGGATTTGGTGGACCGGGTTTTGATTTCTGGAATTGGCCTTTTCAAGGTAACAATTGGAGAGGAAGGGGTTACTCTGCTGGTATGGCTTTTGCATGCCATGGTTTTGTATGTATATCTCCTTGGTTACCGGGTGCTGGCCCATCTCAACCATTCGCTACATACAGTCCATTCTCTCTGGAGAGAAATGCTCAATGTGCATATGATGCATTTAGAGCCTTTAAAAATCTTCCGGAGTATTTTAAGGAGCATAGAGATTTATCAAAGAGAGTAAATATTGATGTTAGGATAGATTTCTCTCGTCAAGTGATGAGTACGAACTGTATCTCCTCTCCCACTCTTATATACTTTGCTTCTAAGATGGAGGAGAATAAGGATGTAAAGATAAGTTGTTTAATAGCTGATACCTTTCTACCTAGTGTAGCTTATCTCTCCCACTATATAGTTCCATATTCCTTGGAATGTAATCCTTTAGTCGCCTCTGCAAGTTTTGCTTTGTGGGCTGGACCAATTTATTGTCTAGCTGATTATGAGAATTGGGATATGAAGTTGTTCTTCACGGAGAAAGCCATAGAATTATTCAACACACCTATTGACACACCAGTTGGTAAGCTTCCCTTGATGAGATCCGCTCAACTCGAGCCATTAGATAAAAGCGATGTAGCTTATCCTCTCTATAAGGCTGTAGAGGAAGATCTTGGGAGAAAACCTACTTCTATGGATATCCTGAATTGGACTTTTACTGAAGAGATAAGGAAATTCCTCTATTATGATACATTAGAGGATTTGCTTCAAGATGCGTTTTATAGAAAGTATTTTGCCAATTGTGATCCTTTCTTCGAGGAAAATATTGATCCTTTCAAGATAGATATACCCTTGCTTGTAGTTGGAAACGGAGATAACGAGAGCAAGCATGGTATGCCTAGTCCAGATGAGAGATGGCATCTTATAGGTGAACCAAGGGTAGAGACTCTAAGAAGTTGGGGTTGGGATGTAAGGGTTTTTCATGAGTGTGGAGTAAAAACAACGAGTATGATAGAAAGCAAGGGGCATGCATGGGTTATGCGAGAGTTGAAGAAGGTTTTGTATCTCGTGGAGATCACAAAACCAAGAGAGAAACGTTTGTACATCATGGATGAGGAAATAATACCACTACCTGTGGGTACATTAGTTGTTGGGAAGATAACTATTGAAACAAGTACATACCCAGGGGAGGGAGTAGAGAAGGTGGAGTTTTATGTTGACGATACCTTGAAGTATACAGATGAAGAAGAGCCTTACGATTGGCTATGGAATGAGTTTACCATAGGTAAGTATGAGATAAAAGTCGTTGCTTATGATGATAAAGGAAACAAGGTAGATGATAAAATCGATGTGATAAAATATTTATAGTGTCAAACTAAAGTTTTTTCACCTAAATTCCAAATAGGTTTAGTACTATAAATTCAGTATGGAGAAAACTTCTACCGCATGAGACACAGTTTCTCCAGTAGATACAAATCCTATAGCCTTCAAAACATGTTTACCATAAGATTTCCTATTCCAATACCATTGAAAAGGAGGCTGCTCATCCACATATCTTAACTCATCATCTATATAGAACTCAACCTTGGAGAGATCATAACTGGAGGAAACATTTAGGGTTACTCCACCTATAATTATTGGTGTTATCGAGAGAGGGAGAGGATATTCCTTATCCAGTATATAGAGACCTCCGCTACTAGGTTTATTTAGATAGAAATCAGGTATCTTCACTATAAAGAGATCACTATGCCGCCCTCGTTGCTTTATCCTACCTGCTACAATACATCCTCCATCCCCCGTAGGAGCAACACCATAACCCCAGTTTTCCTCGCTACCACCAATCTTACGCTCCCATAATATCCTACCATACTCATCCAACATAGTAACCCATACATCATAATGATTAAAAGAATCCCTGGGGTTATCCATGTAACCTATAGTGATAAAACTCTTACCATCACATGTTTTACATAACCCTCTACATGTTTCATAGGTTGTTAGTTTACCTAGTTTCCTCTCCCACTCGAGATTCCCATGTTCATCAACTTTTATAACCCTAGCCTCAAAACCTGGTATAATCTGCTCCCAATTATAGTAGTTTATCTGATAATTAAACTCACCAGCAACTATATATCCATGATCCCTGGTTTCTTCTACTCCAAATGCTCTTCTACAAACATATCCACCATATGTTTTATTCCACTCCTCAAAACCATTCTCATCTACTTTAACTAACCAGAAATCATAGTCCCCTGGGAAACCACGAGGACCTTTCTCTCCAGCCCAACCAGCCACTATAAAACCATCATCACCAGTCTCCCTCACAGAAAGAAAAAGATTACTCTTACCCCTCTTAAAACTCCTATTCCAAACCTTATTACCATACTCATCTAACTTCACAAGTAAAGCCCTACTATTAGAAAAACCAGCCACTATAAAACCACCATCACTAGTTTGCCGAATAGAAACACCAAAATCATCCGAACCTTCATAAAAAAACCTATCCCATATTTTATTACCATCGCTATCAGTTTTAATAACCCAGATATCACGATCAGGATAACCCTCATGGAAAACTGTTAATGTCCCTACTATAATATATCCACCGTCACTGGTTTGTTGAACATCCCTAAAAGAGGCATACCAGTGTCCCCTGAAACTACTATTCCATTCAAAGGTTTTATTCCACTCCTCATTACCAAAACAATCAAGTTTAATCAACCAACCATTACCAGTGATATTCATGGGATCAGGGACATAAGAAAAAGTTTCACCTACAACTATATACCCGCCATCACTGGTCTGCTGAATAGCAGAACCACAATCTAAATCACTTCCACCAAAAAAGTTACTCCACTCATACCTGTTACCTTCAGATAAACAAGTCTCCTTCAATATTGAAGAATCCACACAGCTAGTTACATAAAATCCTTCCAATAGCAGGATTATCAATAGGAACCCAGCTAGTTTCAGTTTGTTCATAAATACTTACACTCCTGGATATATGGGGTTATCAAATTAGGTGTTAACGAGTTAAGTATTATCTGCCTCATCTCCCTTTATATTCCCCTTTTTCCAGGGACATCCAATATCTCTTAGTAGATAGAGGTGTTATTTATTGTAATCTGATTATATAATATCCTGTTGACATACTACCTTTTCTCCTATACTATATAGTTTTTCACTAATCACTATGTTCTCTAACTGGTTTAGAACACTGTATCCTTCAAGGTTACCCCATATTCCATAAAAATAATCGTTGAACTTAGGCTCTATCTGCACCAGTTTTCCACTCCTGGAGTAAACAGGTTTCTCCTCATGCATAAGGAGATGATTGGGTTTTGAAACCTAATTTTTTGGTTCATAGGAATAGTTTTAGGAATGATTTTGGGAAAAATAATATAAATTTTAACATAACTTCCATAGGTTGATGAGGTTTCTTCAAATAATAGTAACACTCATCTTAGTTATCCTCTCAACAACAAATGGTTTGAAAAGCGAGACAATGAATCCTATAAGTATTAGTATTGAAACCCCCAGGGGAGGTTATCTCTACATTCAAGATACAGAGATTTCATCAATCCCAATAGGAACTACAGTGATACTAGGTAAAATAACAGTTAAAGTAGAATATAGCGGGGAGGTTAGTAAAGTTAAATTCTATGTAGATGGTGTAGCTAAAGGCGTAGATTATGATCCATCTTTTGAATGGATTTGGGATGAAACAATACAAGGGTTACATAAACTAAGTGTTAAAGCATATGATGATATGGGTAATAATGCTACTGATGAAATCCAAGTAATTATATTCAACTATGAGAAACCACAACGGTGGAGTCTCACAGAGACTAACTCTTGGATAGATGATACACCTAGTGTTAGAGAATTCATACCAATAGGTATAGTTCATATGGAAACCAAGAATCATATACTAGTGAATCTACCCGACTCAAAATGGGGGTTACAGTGTTTCATATTTGTTGGAGAAGGTGAAACCAAGGATGGTAAGCATAAACTTATGTTTCAATGTAGAGCACCTATCACAGGGTTTATGCAACAGAGAATCTACTTGGATGATAAATGGTATTATCTACCACCCACCAAAGCGCCAATGTGCTTAGATGATGAAAAAAGAATATATCCTTATCCAACAGTTTATACCCTTGGAGACACTATATCATCGATATCCTATGATGAGAAAAATAGAAGATGGATCTTCCAAGTCAAGGTTCCATCAAAAGGAATAAACATTGAGATTCTAGGTCAAGCACAAGGAGTACCATTCTGGATGGGTAAACCAGAGGGACCATATATAATACATGGTGTCTCATGTAAGAAGACCAGATATAGATATCTGGGGTGGATTCTGGGATGTTGGAACATGCACCATAAACCTCTCTACACCGCAATACCATGGAACCTTCTACGGTTTCTTCCTATTTGATAGAGCATATCATAGAACATACTACACTAAGAGAGCGAATAATAGAGGTGATCTAGCGGATTTCACCTGCATCTATATTCACGATGAAGATTTCGATTTAATGTTCTCACACTCAACTAATCCATCTCCACTCAAAACACCTGTTCCCATGCAACACCAAGCTAGAATAAACTTCCCAAGTAGAGGAATCAGCTACCCTTTAGATAGCTTCGAGTATAGTGACGATGGTCTTCTACAACCAACAACCTTCCACTTTACAGGTAGATACAAGGATGGTACCATAGATTTAACTGGTACAGCGTATGGCTACTGGCCAGAGGAATGGATAATTAAGAAGCATGTATGGTGGAATCTAAAAGCTCAACACACCTGGGGTAGAGCATTTATCACATGGAATGGAACAATAACTCTAGGTGAGGAAACAATAGAGGCTAAAGATGCCTTAGGATTCGGAGAATTCACAAGATACTCAAGGGGGTTTGAATTAGTATGAGAATCTATTTCCCATTATTTGTAACACTGATATTATGCATAACCATAGTAGTTGAAGGAAACCTAACCTATAACCCCTACTCTAGAGAAACTTCTAGTAATATAGATGATAAGATGGTTTTAGCCTTCTACTATGTTTGGTATAAAAACGATGGAATACGTAGATACTGGCCTCTTCGAACAGCTTATCACCCCTTACTTGGAGGATATAACTCCTCTGACCCAGAAGTTATCACTCAGCATATAAGATGGGCTAAAGAAATAGGATTAGATGGATTCATAGTTTCATGGTGGGGTATCAATAGTTTCACTGATAACAATCTAAAAAAAGTTATAGAGATTGCAAATAGAGAAGATTGCTCTATAACCATATACTATGAGACAACAAAGACCCAAGGGAAACCAGATGAAGAAGCAAAAAATGAGATTATAGAGGATATCACATACATAATAGATACTTATTCAAATGAACCTTGTTTCCTCTGGTTTAAAAACAAACCAGTTATCTTCATCTACGCACTATGGACACATACAAGAGAATTCTGGGAAGAAGTTCTAGGGGAGCTTAGAGAACAAGTAGATGTTTTCCTAGTTGGTGATGGTAAACCAAATGAGTACCCTGGTTTCGATGGATACCACTTCTACAACCCCAAAAACATCCCATTAGATGAATTACTAGGGGATTATAATAGATTCAAAGAATTCTATCCTGATAAACTCTTAGCTGGTACTGTGATACCAGGTTTCGATAACCGGAAGATAAAAGGAGAACAAGGAAGTTATACACCTAGGTATGGTGGGAGAACCTATGATGAGTTCTGGGAGATAGCTTTAGAAGGAGAAGTAAACTGGGTTTTAATTACTACTTGGAATGAATGGTGGGAGGGAACAGCAATAGAACCCACTAGGGAATATAAAGAACAATACTTAGAGGCAACCAAGAGGTGGATAAAAGCTTTTAAAGAAGATATACCAGTAGCATATATATGGAGACCAGTAGAGGGATACCTATACCTCTTTGATAGAGAAACCAAGGAGATCCCTGGGTGTACACTGATTATAGGTGGAATAACAGTTAAAGTAGAAGGAGTAAACATAGAAACAAGTGTTGATAAAGTAGAGTTCTACATAGATGATACCCTAGAATATACTGATACCGAGCCACCCTATCAATGGAGATGGAATAAGATAACAATAGGGTTACACGAGCTAAAAATAATTGCATATGGAGAAAACTCCACTAGTATAGATACAGAGAAGATTATAGCAATATAAAAAAAGAAGAATAGAGAGGCTTAATCCAGGGTATATGTGCAATAAAAGATGTATCATCTATAGTAGTATATCCATCTGTTTACTAATGATTTTATCCTATACACCTCATAGTCTCTATCAATCATCTACAATGGAACCATTTGGTGTAGGTTTCGGTTCAATATTCACTGGTGAAAACTTTATGCAATATATCAGAGAACTAGGGATACACTCAACGAAGATATACCTATATTGGCATCAGATTGAACCTGATAGAGACGTATATGATTGGAGTCTAGTAGATGAATACCTAGATCAACTAGAGGAGGGTGATGAAGCATTACTATGTATATGGACTTCCTCACCCTGGGGTGCAGAGGGAGTAGGAGAAGGATATCCACCACTTGATTACAATGAATACTATGAATTCATCTATGATCTAGTTAAACATACGGAAGGTAAGATAAAGTATTGGCAGAGAGACCCAGAACCAGCTTCTCAGAATCACTGGGATAAAGAAAAGATAGAGGAATATATTGAAACACAGAAATACTTCTATAATGCTGTTAAAACAGCAGATCCAAATGCAGTAGTGATAGATGTAAGCGCCAATGGATTCTTCACCAATGGAGAACAGAATAACGCAGAGTTCTTTGAGTATATACTAAGAGAAGGTAAAGATTACTTTGACCTCCTAGATGTACGGTTATATGGAGATAAATATAGTATACCTGAGAGAATACAATGGTTTAGAGATAAGATGCAGGAATATGGATATGAGAAACCAATTGTTGTTACTGAATACGGTGGACCAACACCATTTGAATTCCCTGAGGAATACACCCTTTTATCCAAGAGGTATCGCCAGTTACCCCTTCCAGTCTTCATAATATGGCTCTACATTCAAAAAAACCTTGGTAGACTACCACCTGAGATGGAGATGTTCCTAGAACCAATCAATGAGGAATTAGAAGCAAAGAGGATTAGAATAGAATGCCGAGATATCACATCTAGAACAATTCTAGCTCTATGGAGTGGTGCAGAGAAATGCTGGTGGTGGAACCTAGTATCCCGTAGAATCCCAATCATAGATACACCATTCCTCAAAATAAGAATTCATCACCCTGTTTTCGGTAAACTGAGTTTAATGGAGATAGAAAACTGGTCGAAGAAACCCACTTACTATGCCTACAAGATAATGGTTGAGAAACTACAGGGAATGAAGAACATAGATAAAATTAATACGGGGAACAAGGATATATTCCTATTCAAGATAGATAAGGATAATGGAGAAATATATGTTCTATGGGAGAAGAGAGATTTATTCTATGGTGAAGAAGAACCTCCAACGGTTTTTGAATTCCAAACAGGTTTTAACAAGGTTTTAATCACCAATGTTTTTGGAGAGCAGAGTATCATTGAAACAGAAAATGGTTTACTCAGAGTAAACATCACAGATACACCAATATATATTGAGGGGTCACCATAAGAATATGCTTGAGAGAAACCTTTCTTAGAGTAAAAATTCGATCCCCAGGGATCTTTACCTAAAATAAGGCTTTCTAACTACCTTTAAAGGGGTGGAGAAATCTAATGAAACAAGAAGTATGGAGTAAACTACTTCTATCACTGATAATTGGTAGCCTATTCTACTCGTATCTAATAAGTGAGAGTACACCTACTACAAATATAGTTTTCACAGTAGGACCCTACACTCAGAATACCACCAATAACAGTATAACTATTCTATGGGAGACCTCTACTCCAACTAGATGTAACATAGTTGAGTATGGAGAAAACACTAACTATAGTTATAGAGTCATCGGAGAATCTAACACTAAGCATCATGAGATAACCATCTACCCTAGTTTTTCATCTGGTTACTATAGAGTCATCTCAGATAACCTAGTTAGTAGAAACCTGAGGTTTAAACTAGCTACAAGTAATAGTTTTAGATGCATAATATTTGGTGATAGTAGAGGAGTATGGGATAACTGGTTACATGCAAAAAGAGTAGCAGATGCTGTAAACCTAGAACAACCAGATATAGTTATTCATGGTGGTGATATGGTTAAAAACGGTTGGGATAACCAGCAATGGATGACTTGGCTTAACTTAATGAAACCACTGATGCAGAATACAACATTATTTACAGTAATAGGTAACCACGAAGGTAATAGTAATCGATACTATGAGTTATTCTCTCTACCAGGTAACGAGAAATGGTATAGTTTTGATTACGGTAACTGTCACTTCATAATACTAGACAACTATGAACCATATAATGAACACTCAGATCAATATAGATGGTTAAAAAAGGACTTAGAATCAACATCTAAACCATTTAAAATAGTTTGCATGCATGAACCATTATACTGTAAAGGTGGTCATAAACCTAGAGTTGATATTCGAAAGGTTTGGGAACCATTATTCATAGAATACAATGTTAACCTAGTATTTCAATCACATAACCATTATTATCAGCGTAGTAATCCAATAAATGGTATAACATATATTGTTACAGGTGGAGGAGGAGCACCACTATATAACCCAGAGGATGCAAGTTTTATAAACACTAGTGTTAAAGACTACCACTACTGTGTACTAGATGTATCCAATGATACCATTAACTACTCTGCTAGATACCTCAATGGAACCATATTTGATGAACTAATAATAAAACCCATATATGTTAGGATTACAAAACCTAGAAATGCATTATACATCCTTGATAAGGAGATCATGGTTCTATCGTTCCCAATAATAATAGGTGGAATAACCATTGAAACCACCTCTAGCAACATAGATGAGGTGGAATTCTATATTGATGATCAACTAGCATCTATAGATCAAGAAGAACCCTATAATTGGTATTGGAGTAACCCCTTGCCTGGTTGGCATGAAATCAAAATAGTTACGCATAGAAACGATGATAAAATCAAGGTAGAGAAACAAGTCTTTATCATCTAACATTGTTTTCTCATCGAACCCATTTTATTTGTGTTAGGTTTCCTTTAGAGGTTGTATTATCCCATCTACAATCCTCTTCAATCTACCTAGATATGGAAGATACACCCATTCCTCAGAGTTCTCTAAGTTTTCTATCTCTCCTATATATTTTTTCTTAGCCGGTTTGAGATTTTGTATATTCAATTTCCTTTTAACTTCCTCTAGATGTTTCTTACTTATCTCACAGCAGAATAGATAAAATTTAATATCTCTTTCGGAACATTTTTCATAAACCCTTGATATTGATTTTACTTGATCTTCTGACATTACGAATGTTTTTACCTCTATCAACACTTTCTCAGAACGGTTGTCCTTGATTATTATATCTGGATTGAATTTAAGATTATCTATATTTATCCTCTTAGAGTTTAAAACCTGGAGCCTCTCATCCAAACCTTCTCTTTCTAATAATTTTTTTATAAAATAATAAACATATATTTCTACTAGCCATCCAGAAAACTTTGGGCGAGTAGGACCAATGAATTTACTTTTATCTCTATTTTCACCTCCTAATTCATTAAAAGCCTCCCAATATGGAAGACGTAAACCTTCATCCTCTAGAACCCTTTTATTATCACTTTTCTCAAAACATGCCCATAGCTGCCTAATTGATTTTGAGAATCTTTCATCCGCTTCTCTTGGATCAGTTTCCAACAATGAGATTACCTCCTCAGCATCTTGCTTCATTGTCTCTTGTAATTTTTTAAAATACTTTTCATGTATATCATAAAATTCATAAAATGCTTGACGAGGTTCATGTTGTTTTTCCTCTATCTCTTCTAATTCCATGTTAAAACCCTCCCTAAATTCAATGAAAGTTATTTGATTTAAGAGAGTTTCTATTTTTATAATAGTTATAACAAGTTTTTATGAATTCATGGAGTAAACGATAGGAGATCATCACATATTAGATTGGGATGATCATACGTTGGGGGTAGATGCTACTTTCTAATGACATAATGAGAACGCTCACTCCCAGATGAAATCAGTCATGTATCGATGAGTTTCAATATCAAAGTTAAGTTTCTAAATCACAATGAATACAATTCTATCTAAGAGATAACAAATACATCTAAGATATCTTCTGAGACACTATTATTTTCATTGTATGCTAAAACTTTAATGGTGTGTAACCCTGGTGTGGATTGTAGTAACCATTCATATGGTGGATCAGTATCAACGAGTTTAAGTTCATCATCCAAATAGAATTCTATTTTATTGGTATTCTCAGCTTCTACTTCAACAAGTTGTGGTCCTATAATCCTTGGTGCTGCTTTCTGTATCAAAGGGTTTTTCCTGAATATAATTGGTATCTCATATCCATAGATATAATTGTAGAGTATCCTAGGTTTCACAATATCAATCTTTGGAACATCTGGTTTAAGATTACCATATACTCCATCGATATACATCACACCAGTACTCTTACCATACCATTCTCCAATCCATAGGTCATCATATGATATCCTAAGCCAACCATTCTCACCCCAACGTGTACCCCAGCTATTCTTTATAATCCAACACTGATTATCATCATCATAACCCATAATAGTCATAACATGTCCACCAGCAACACCACCCCATCTATGCTTATATACTCCACCCTTATAGTAGTAGAAGTCTCTCCAGAATATCATGCACACAACTAGTGGTCCGTGTTCAATCAAAGCCTTCTTCATCTCATCTCTATCATGTTTCACCCAACCCCATTCTCTAATCTTAACAGTTCTATTCTCCCAACCAGGTAGACTTTCAAATGGGAAATCATACGGTCTATGTGGGTCAGGGAAACAACCCTCATCTGGCACGCCATACTCCACTAGATAATTTGCTGCATCCACAAGATTCACATAACCTGCTTTATAGGTTCCACCAGCATAGAAATATAGATGTGTCTCAGAGAGATCAGGATTATAGATCTCCCCTAGTTGATACTGCATCAGTGTCTCCATAGCTGCAACTAAAGCATAAGCCTCACAAGACGGAGCAGGAGTTTGATCCTTGATAGGTGTAGTATAATCTATACCATCTATATCACGCCAACTGAAATAAGATGGTAAATCATCATCTCCTAAAGCATTGATAGAAGGAGTACTCAATAGGATTACCAGAGATAGTAACGCTAGTATGTGATACCACATAATATAAAAATAGTAATTAGTCTATATAAATGGTTCTTGGAGTACTAAAGTTTTTTATCAATAAAAAACATTAGATTAATTTCAAGGAATGAGTAAATGCCTAGTTTGTGGAGAGGAGAAAACACTTATCTCCTCAACCATAGGAATCTGTTTATCATGTATTAGATCTCATCCTAACATGGCACTTAAACGAGCAGAGAAGATTCATAGGAGTATCAGGGAGAAGATTGGTTTACCAGGTACTCCACCTAATACTAGAGATGGTGTAGAATGTACTTTATGTGTAAACAACTGTAGAATCGGAGAAGATGAGATAGGTTACTGTGGACTTAGAAGAAACAAGAATGGGCAGCTTATTCAACCTAGTCATGGATTATTACATACATACTATGATTCTCTTCCAACAAACTGCTGTGCATCATGGTTCTGCCCAGGTAGTAGAGAAAAAGGTTTAAACCTAGCTGTCTTCCCCTTCGGTTGCACATTTAATTGTTTATTCTGCCAAAATTATGAACATAAGAATATCAACTTAGCTCAACGAGTCTCTATAGAGGAACTAGTTAGAAAAGCAGAGAAAGCAAGGTGCGTATGCTACTTCGGTGGAACACCAGAACCACAACTACCGTTTCTACTAGAAACCTCAAAGAAGATTTTAGAGTTAGATAAACATATTAGGATATGCTGGGAGTGGAATGGAACAGGGAATAGGAAACTAGTGGATAAAGCAGCAGAATACTCGTATCAATCAAATGGTGTAATCAAATTTGATTTAAAAGCATATGATGAAAACTTACATATGGTTTTAACTGGTAGATCTAATAAAACTACTTTATCCAACTTTGAATACATCGCTCAAAACTATCCTAAAAGAGATCTATTAACAGCAACTACGTTGATGATACCAGGATATATTGATGCACAGGAAGTTGAGGAGATAGCAAGGTTTATAGCATCTATAGATCCTGATATACCATATTCTCTACTTGCTTTTCACCCAGATTACTATATGAATGATTTACCAACGACTAGTATCAAGCAAGCAGAGGAATGCTACCAGGCAGCAAGAAAACATCTTAATAGAGTGAATATTGGTAATAAACATCTACTCAGGGTATGAGATGAGAACCATCGCAAGAAGGATTAGAATAGTATCCCTCTCTACAGCTACCAAAAGTTATTCCACACTCCCTTGTTTTCTCTCTTACCTTGGTAAGCAACTTGTATCTAAGATCCTTAGGTAGATACCAGGAGTTGCTGATCTTCTCTCCCTCTTTAAAGTATAGTTTCTCCAGTTTTTTTGCTTCAACTGGGAAAACTTTTTTAAAACGCCTCCAGGAGTCAAACCTTGGTTTAAAAGTAGATGTAGTGATATGATCAACAAAAGAGAGTCTATCAATAATCTTGTCAACCTCATTATCATTTATAAAAGGAATAATAGGATCTATCCTAACAGTAACAGGTATACTATTATCATGTAACTCTTCTAATGCTATAATCCTCTGCTTAGGTGTTGGAGCATTAGGCTCCATTTTCTTGGCTAATTTCTCATCTAGAGTGGTGATGGTTATGGCTACTGAGCATCTTGATTCACTTAGAATATCTATATCTCTCTTAACAATATCTGATTTTGTAACAATCTGATATCTGATATCATTATGCATAAATAACTCTAAAACCCCCCTAGTTATACCTAGATTCCTCTCAATAGGTGGATATGGATCAGAGGAGTTGGACATGGAAACAAACAAGTTTTTATCAATGCCCTTAATATCCCTCCTCAACTTCCTTATTAAATCCTTTTTGATTCTAACACTAAAAGCATTAGGTATATAGGATGTTATATAGCAATATATACAGGCATGAGAGCAACCTGTATAAGGATTAAGAGTATATTTAGGTGGACAAGTACATAAACTGGAAGACCAAGGATCAAACTTTTTGATATAATACATTCAAACAAGAAATAGGATGAAACATACTTTTTATTCTTTATCACACCTAGCAATAACAAAATATATCACGGATGAATTCTTAATAGTAAATATCTAGATCCCCTTAGAAGCGACTAATTTCTTTTACTCAGAAGAGACGTATTTT
>CAZCPZ010000005.1:0-16224 GCA_964499875.1 uncultured Thermoplasmatales archaeon
CTATGGTTACATAAGTACAGTTAGCGAGAATGATTTCTCCCGCATCTTCAGATAATTCTCCATGTATCATGTTTTTCCAATAGTATATAGGTTTACCATTAACCATGTTCAGCTCGATGGTATGAGTATTCCAGTTATCTAGGGAATCTCCATTTATGTAGATATCATTATTCATCATTGCGTTATTGATGATTCTGCAGTTATTTGAGGAATCTAGCCAGATACCTATCTCATTGTATCTAATAACATTATTAATAACATTATTACTATTAGATTCATAGATTGAGAGACCCGCTAAGCTGTTATCACTAATATTGTTTCCAATGATACTG
This sequence comes from uncultured Thermoplasmatales archaeon, assembly GCA_964499875.1. GTDB lineage: Archaea > Thermoplasmatota > E2 > DHVEG-1 > DHVEG-1 > B44-G15. The sequence goes on from CAZCPZ010000005.1 coordinate 333, forward strand.
CAGTTGTTTGAATACCATATATTGATACCAGTGACCCTGTTATAACTGATGATATTATCTATAATTTTACTATCACTGGAATTCTCCAACCATATACCATAGTGGTTATTGTTGCATATAATATTGTTCTCTATGTTACAACTCCAAGAGCCTTGAATCCTTATTCCAGCATTTCCTTGGTTTAATCCACTGTTCCGTAGAGTGAAGCTACTGATACTTACTTCGTTAGTAGAGATGTAGATAACACTATTTCTCCCTCCACCATCTATGATGGTGGTATTCTTATCTTCTCCTACAAGCGTAATCGATTTATCGATAACTATATTTTCTTTATATCTACCACTATATACGAATATTGTATCTCTATCAGTAGCGTTATCTATTGCCTGCTGAATATGGCAATAAGGATGCTCTTTTGTTCCATCCCAAGGGCCATCTTTATTGTCATCATCAACATAGATTGTATCATCATCACTAGAAGTTATAATTGGAGTGGAATTCACTTCAATAAGTATTATAGATAAGATGAGTATCTTGGTAACCAAATTTTTTATCATAAATCTAAAACCTTCCAAACATCCCAAGTAGGATTCACTAGATATAATATAAATTTGATGATTTTAAAATTTAGGTTAAATCAAATATTTTTTTAGGTCTTAAAAATGGATTTGAGATATGTTTAGTCTTCCATTCTTCCTCTATATTTTCGTAGTATAGGGATTTCCTCTAGTTTCCTACCTAGGATACTCCATTTAATACCTTTGGGTTTACTGTACACTTTTGGATCAACATAGATTACTTCATTCCTTGTAATTATGTAGTCAACTGGGACATCATGGTTTTCCATGGGTAATTCTTCATCTAGTATCTGCAGGGGGTGAACAGTTGTTATAACAGGTGTCTCCTCAGTAACAAAACCATATTCTCTACCAATAGCATATTCTAGATCAGAGAAACCACCGCCTTTACCAATCTTAGCACCTCTCTTGTTTACTGCTACTGACCCCATTATAACTAGGTCAACGTGGTCGATTTCATCTGGATAAACAGGTATCCCTTGTTGGAATGCTCCTCTTATTGTTGCAGCTTGTGAGAGATTCAACAGCCTCTTAGGTTTTAATTCTATGAAACATTTTTCTTCTCTCAGTTTAGGTACAGCCATATAGACTGTTTTACCATGTTTCAATGCTTTTTCTCGAATCCATTTCTGTGGAGAGTCTGGATTAGATTTAATTACTCTAGCTTTCCTCCATATAGATAACTCTTCTAGTTTCTCAGCAGCTATATTTGCTCCTATAAAATTGGGTATTCTACCATGTGGTGGAAGAGGAAATAATGCTACACCTTTCTCCTCCAATAAATCCCATATGAATCTTCGAATCTCCTCTTTGGATCTCAAACTATTCCACTCACCTTTCTATCTTGTAGAGGGTTTATCATGGTTTTTCTACAAAAATATTAACCTTAGAGTTGTTATCCGTTGAGATAAGGGGATATATTCCTACTAATCCAGGAATCCAGTTGAAGAGACTATGTTTTTTTCTCTCTAGATATTCCGATGTTGATCTCTAATGTAAATTCAACTCTCTTAAACCTGCGGATATTGGGAAAGTAATTTGTAATCCAGATGGATTCAAAGATTTATGGTTGATAGAAGAGTGTATACGGTTAAACCTATAGGTGTTATTCGTACTCCTTTTAAGGAGGTAAGAGGTGTACCGATACAGGCAAGTGTAGCTAAGGATGCTGAGGGAGTAGTTGAGGTATACCCTGAGTATGTAGATGGGTTGAAGGATTTAGATGTTTTCTCCCATATTATATTGATCTACTATTTTCACCTCATAAAAGAGTATTCTCTACTGGTTAAACCATACTTGGATACAGATTTAAGAGGGTTATTCTCTACTCGTGCTCCTAGTAGACCTAATCCTATAGGTTTATCAGTGGTTAGATTAATGGAAGTAAAGGATGATATCCTCCATGTTAGAGATGTTGATATAGTAGATGGAACTCCTCTTCTTGATATTAAACCATATATTCCAGAGTTTGATGTTAGAGAGAATGTTAGGATAGGTTGGCTGGAGAAGAGGATACATAAGTTACCGCAATCAAAGGATGATGGAAGATTCATTGGGAGGTAAAGATTCCTTGGATTCTATAAGAGTCTTTGAGGAGTTAGCATTAGAATACGATAAATGGTTTGAGGAGAATAGGTTTGTATATGAAACGGAGCTTAGAGCTGTAAGAGAGCATATACCAAAGGGTTTTGGAGTAGAGATAGGAGTTGGTACTGGTAGATTCGCAGCTCCACTGGGTGTAGATATAGGAGTTGAACCAGCGAGGAGTATGGTTAGAATAGCAAGGAAACGAGGACTAGAGGTTATAATAGCAAGAGCAGAGAAGTTACCATTCAAGAAAGCTGTTTTTGATTACGCACTATTAATCGTAACAATATGCTTCATAGGGGAACCAATAGAAGCATTAGAGGAAGCAAAGAGGGTTATTAAACCAGGGGGTTCTATAATAATTGGATTAATAGATAAGAATAGCTTCCTTGGGAAACTATATGAGTCAAGGAAAGAAAAGAGTAGATTCTATAGGTATGCAAATTTTTATTCTACAAAACAGGTTATAGAATGGTTAGAGGAACTAGAATTTAATTCCTTTAAGGTGTCTCAAACAGTTTTTGAGGAACCAAAGAATATTAAAAATATTCAACCTGTCATTAGGGGATATGGAGAAGGAGGATTCGTTGTAGTATCCGGGGCTAAACAAGGGAAATCTTAGATGACCATATAAAGGATACATCTTAAATATTTCTTTCTACTTATATATTTCTCGAAAACTACTGGAAGGGGGATCATAATGAGAGCCATCTGGGTTACTATTCCTTTGATAATCATGGTGTCCTCTCCATTTAACTCAATACTTCCATCCTTTCAAATGGAAAGGAATATAAATTCAAAAACACCAGTGGATGGTGAGTGGGAGAGGGTTTTTGGTGGTTCTACTATGATGGAGGCTTATTATGTTGATGTTACTAGTGATGGTGGATATGCTTTAACTGGTTGGTTGTATGATAGAGGTTCTGATTCTCGTGATCTTTGGGTTATGAAAACTGATGGTTATGGGAGGAAGATTTGGTATAAGATTTTTGGTGCATCTGGTGGTGTTAGCGATGGTTATTGTGTTCATGAAACAAGTGATGGTGGTTTTGTAGTGGTTGGGTCTACTACTCTTCGGGATTATGATGGGGGTTTTTGGTTGATTAAGCTTGATGCTAATGGTAACAAGGTTTGGGATAAGGTTTTTGGTGGGCCTGAGTGTGATGTTGGTTGGAGTGGACAGCAGACCAGTGACGGCGGTTTTATTTTGGTTGGTCAAACTGATTCTTTTGGTAGTACAGATGTTTGGCTTGTTAAGACGGATAGTGAAGGTAATATGCTTTGGAGTAAAACCTTTGGTGGAAAAGGTATGGATATGGATATAGGTTATTCTGTTGAACAAACTAGTGATGGTGGATATATTATCACTGGTAATACTGATATAGGTAGTGGTGGTCTTTGGCTAATCAAAACTGATGATAATGGTAATATGGTTTGGAATAAGATTTTTGGTGGTAAAGGTATAAATTATGGTTATTGTGTTCATGAGACAAGTGATGGTGGTTATATTGTAACCGGTGTGTTTGATCGTTTTGGATGGGGTGACATCTGGCTTATCAAAACAGATAGCCAGGGTAATATGGTTTGGAATAAGATTTTTGGTGGTGGTAGTTGGGATGTTGCTCATTGTGTTCAAGAGACTAGTGATGGTGGTTTTATTATAGTGGGTTTCACTACTTCTTATAGTAGGTATGGTGGTAGGGATCTCTGGATTATAAAAACTGATAGGTATGGTAATAAAGTGTGGGGTAGGATTCTTGGTGGAAGTGATAATGATGAGGGTTACTGTATCAGGGAGATAGAGGATGGTTATATAGTTGCTGGTTCTAAGAATGTTGATTATTATTATGATTGGTGTTGTGCTTGGCTCCTCAAGGTTATACCGGATAATAAGCCACCGGGTAAACCTATTCTTAATGGTCCTACTAGTGGTAAAATAAATAGACGTTACACCATTAACTTTACTAGTATCGACCCAGAAGGTGACAACATCTATTATTTTGTCGTGGTTTGGGGTTTAGGTATATCTGGTTGGATAGGACCATATAAGTCTGGTGAGACTGTTAGTTATTCTTTTATACCCACTGTTGAGGGTTCTTTTAATATCACTGTTAAAGCTATGGATGAGCATGGTTGGGAAGGTATTTGGTCTGATCCTTTGCATGTTACATTTCCAAAACCATACTGGTTAAACCTATTACCACCTTTTATTCAGAAGATGTTGTTTGGATTCAAATTAGGATGTTTGTAAGTCTTAGAATATTAGAACTCTCTCCTTTTATTTTCAGGTAGAATTTCCTTTTGGAGATGATCCATCATCTTTATTTTGAGTATCTTGAGAATTAATCCATCTAAAATTGTTTTAGATAAATTTTTAATGATTTATGATAAGTTGTTTTTGCGTAGAGTATTCTAATTTTAGGAATATTATGGAGGGAATAAATATTGATCAAAAAACCTTTTTTAAAACCATTTTTATATGGATTTATAGATTTTCTTTCGATGACCGATTTTGATAACTAGTATTCTCAGTTGGTTTTTCTTTATATCTAGTATTACTCTGTAGTCTCCTACTCTTAGTCTATAATATGGGCTGTTTACGAGTTTTGTGACGTTATGATAAGGGTTTTCTTGTAATCTGGTAACTGCTTCGAAGATTCTTTTTGCGATTGATCTATCGATTCTTTTTAACTCTTTTACTGCGGTTTCTGACCAAATTATTTCAAAAGACACTTAGAATCCCATTTCCTTTCTTACTTCTTCGTGTGTTTTATAATGTCCAGATTCTATTTCTTTTACTGCTTTTTCAATTTCTCTTTTTGTTTTCTCGTTTAATTCTTGTAGGTCTTCTAGTATTCTTTCAAGTACATCATTATAAGTCTCTCTAGGGTAGATTTTCAATCTGTTAAGTATATTTTTTATCTCCTCTGATACCTGTATTGTAGTTGTCATTATCATTATATATCCTATAAACAACTATTTATAATTTGCTATAATAGGTTATAGCATGTTATAGTTATCTGGAAATCTAAGGTTTTATAGAAGATGATTCAAAAATGGTTTAATTTGGAATAGGGTTACACTGAATTTTAGACAATATTATAGGATAGATTAAATCTAAGTTATTTTCATTTTTGATCTTGATACTTTAACTCTAGCAACATAGTTTTTTATACACTATCTTTTATTAATATTGGAGTTTGAAGTGTTTTAATTGTTTTACCTAATCTAAGTGTTGAGTTTATGATATGGGGTGTCTATAAGGTTATCTTTTTTGTTTCTTTCTCTTTTTAGAAGGATTGAAAGATTGAAATATAATGAATTCTAATTAATAATTTGAAAGGGGGAGATCTATATGAAGAAAACTGTCTTGATGATTCCTTTATTGGTTATTTTGCTTTTATTAAACATCACCTTTTCTTTTGCATCTTCTACTCTGAATCAGGTTAGAGGTTCTGTTGTTTCGAATATTACAGATTCATTGAATAATAATGATGATGGTGAGTGGAATCGTACTTTTGGTGGACCTTATAATGATAAAGGCCTTTGTGTTCAGCAGACTAGTGATGGAGGTTATATTATTGCTGGTGAAAGAGGATTACCTGAATGGAATGAGAGTGCTTGGATTATTAAAACAGATGCATATGGTAATAAGATATGGGAAAGGATATTAGATGAATATGCTTTATATGTAGAGGAGACTAGTGATGGAGGTTATATTGTTACAGGTAGTACTGATGATGAGTTTCTATGGCTTATTAAACTAGATGAGTATGGTAATACACTTTGGGAGCATAGATTTGGTGGTCTTGGAATGGATGGTGGTTTTTGTGTTCATGAAACTAGTGACGGTGGCTTTATTATAGCTGGTCATACCAGCTCTTATAGTTATAGTTTTGATGCTTGGCTTATTAAGACAGATAGTGATGGTAATATGATTTGGAATAAAACCTATGGTAGTGGTAGTTGGGCGGGTGGTGCTTTTTATGTTGAAGAAACTAGTGATGGTGGTTTTGTTTTAGCTGGTTTAAACTATAAGGGTGGTTGGATTATTAGAACTGATAGCAATGGTAACAAGATTTGGGATAGTTCTTTTGGTGGTGAGGGAACAGATTTCCTTAAATGTGTTCATGAAACTGGTGATGGTGGTTTTATTGCTGCAGGTTGGACTAGGTCTTTTGGTAATGGTTTATCTGATATGTGGCTTATTAAACTCGATAAAGATGGTAATATGTTGTGGAATAAAACCTATGGTGGCGGTAGCTATGATACCTGTAATTTTCTTGAGGTGGATGATGATGGTGGTTTTGTTTTAGTTGGTAGTACAGCATCTTATAGTAGATACAGCGGTAAGAGTAATGATGACCTCTGGGTTGTTAAGACTGATAGGTATGGTAATAAAGTGTGGGGTAGGATTCTTGGTGGAAAAGATAATGATCTCGGTAACTATATTCAGAAGACTGATGATGGTGGTTACATCATAGTTGGTACTAGTCGTTCTTATAGTAGTGGTGGTGATAGAGATATTTGGCTTGTTAAGATTATGCCTGATAATCTTCCTCCTAGTAAACCTGTTGTAACTGGTTCTAGTACCGCTAAAATCAATAAGCCTTATACGATTAATATTACTAGTGTTGATCCTGAGGGTGATGATATCTATTATTTTGTTATCGTCTGGTATGTTGGTGTTAGTGGTTGGATTGGCCCTTATAGGAGTGGTGAAATGGTTAGTTTCACTGTTTTTAATCCATGCTCCCGAGGGTGTTTTTAATATCACTGTTGAGGCTATGGATGAACATGGTTGGGAGGGTCTTATGTCTGATCCTTTGCGTGTTACATTTCCTAAACCATACTGGTTAAACTTGCTACCACCATTTATTCAGAGAACACTATCTTCGTTAGTTTCCCCTAGATAGTTCATGGAGTGATCCATTAAAAGTTACCATGCCTAGGGTTAAGAGATCTATGAGACCATGGTTACTCTACTCATAGCTATAATTTGGAAGGTTTATAGAGATCTCATAGTACCTTCCAAAAAGACTACTCATCTTAACATTCCTCTTTCAAAACAGTTATATGTAACGTTTCTATTCCAGGGTTCGGGAGTGTTAGCTGTGCCAATGAAAGGATTAGTAGAGATCGTTTTTCATGGCCGTGGTGGTCAAGGAGCAGTAACTGCAGCGAATATACTAGTTGCAGCTGCTCTAAGAGATGGAAACATGGGTGTACAAGCATTCCCATTCTTTGGGGCAGAACGGAGAGGAGCACCTGTTCGAGCATTCGCTAGGATAGCTGAGGAAGAGATTCATCTTAGAAGTGAGATCTATGAGCCAGATATAGTGATTGTTCTAGATGAGGGTATAATGGAGATCGTTGATGTCCTAAAAGGTTTGAAGAAGAATGGTACTATATTGATTAATACTCGTAGGAAACCTAGTGAGTATCAATTCTCTAACACCTATAGAGTAGCTACTGTTGATGCAACAGGTATAGCTTTAAAACATGATATAAGAGTTGGTGGTATACCAGTTGTTAACACTCCTATACTCGGAGCAGTTCCAAAGATTCTAGATAAAGTTACCTTAAACTCTCTTCAAGAAGTTATACGAGAGAGGTGGAGTGGAGAGTTAGCTGAGAAGAACGTAGCTGCTACACAAGATGCTTTTGAGCAAGTAGAGGTGAAGTAGAATTGGTGGAGAAGTACCCTATAATTACATCTCTATCCTACCCTAAGAAGGGTGCTATGGGTAGAACCGGTAACTGGAGGGTTTTCAAACCTATACTTGACTCTAGTAAGTGTGTTAAATGCCTCCGTTGCTGGGTTTTTTGCCCAGAAGCCACTATAATAAGAAAGGAGGATAACTCTGTTGATATTGACTATGATTACTGTAAAGGCTGTGGTATATGTGCACAGGTTTGTGCTGTGAAGGCTATAACAATGGTTAGAGAGGGAGAGGATAGATGAAAGTGATGATTGACACTGGGAATTATATTGCTGCTAAAGCAGCGGTTATGGCTAAACCAGATGTAGTAGCTGCTTACCCCATAACTCCGCAGACTACACTGGTAGAGGGAATAGCTAAGTATAAGGAGACAGGTGAGTTTAAAGGAGAATATATCTGCGTAGAGAGTGAGCACTCTGCAATGACTGCTTGTATTGGAGCAAGTGCTACTGGTGTTAGAACCTTCACTGGTACATCATCACATGGTTTACTACTTATGCATGAGATGCTACACTGGGCTGCTCTTGCTAGACTACCTGTTGTTATGTGTAATATAAATAGAGTAGTGGGTCCGGGTTGGAATATCTGGGCTGATGAAAATGATTCTATATCTCAGAGAGACACTGGTTGGATACAATTCTATTGTAGTAGTAACCAAGAGATCTTTGATACAGTTATACAAGCCTTTAAACTAGGAGAACATGAGAAGATTTCTCTACCAGTTATGATAAACTATAATGCCTTTATCCTCTCCCATACCTCTATGCCAGTTTATGTTCCAGAACAGGAAGAGATAGATGAATTCCTACCTAAACGTAAACCAATGTGGCGTCTCGATGTAGATAACCCTGTGACTTTTGGAAACATTATACTACCCGCTGGGTACGAGAAGGTTCGCAGAGATATGCAGCGTGCACATGATTACGCTAAAAAATATATACCAGAGTTAATGAGGGAATGGAAGGAGAAGTTTGGTAGATACCATGGGGATCTAGTTGAGAAGTATAGATGTGAGGATACAGAGTATATCTTGTTAGCGATGGGTGCTATTGGCGCTGAGAGTAAGGTTGCTATAGATAATATGCGAGAGGATGGTTTAAAGATTGGTTTAGCTCGTATAAGAGTCTTCCGGCCATTCCCAAGAGAAGATATTATAGATCTCAGTAAACAAGCAGATTTAATAGTTATAGATAGAAACATCTCTGTTGGTTTAGAAGGAGCACTGGCTTCAGAGGTTAAATCAGCGTTATATGGTAACTCTGATGCAAAAGTCTATGCTTTTATAGCAGGACTCGGAGGTAAAGATGTAACTTATAAGGACATTGAGAGGATGTGTAGGAAGATTATAGATGGTAAAGGTAAAACAATGGAGTGGTATGGTTTGGAGGGATAAGGTTATGGCTCTTAAAGATCTACCCCTAGAGGAGCATTATCTCCCTGGTAGTGCTGCCTGCCCTGGTTGCCCAGCAACCATAGCTATGAGAATAGTCTTCAAAGCACTTGGTAGGAAAACCATTAAAGTAGTACCTGCTTGTTGTACAGCTGTTATAGAAAGTCTCCACCCTAATACCTCTTTTGATATACCACTTATGAATATTGCTTTCGAAGCAGCAGCAGCTGGAGCTAGTGGGATAGCAGCTGCTCTCAAAACAATGGGTAGAGAGGATATAACAGTACTTGCTTGGGCAGGAGATGGTGGGACATATGATATAGGTTTACAAGCTCTCTCAGGTGCCTTTGAGAGGGGAACTAACTTCATATACATCTGCTATAACAACCAGATTTACTCTAACACAGGTATACAACGCAGTGGTGCTACACCTTATGCTGCTTGGACTACTACTACTGTGGGTGGTAAAACAGAGTTCCGTAAAGAGATGGGTGAGATTGTACAAGCTCATCATATACCCTATGCGGCTCAAGCCTGTATATCTTATCCTGAGGATTTGTATAACAAGGTGAGGAAAGCTAAGGAGATTAAGGGTCCAAAGTATATAGAGATACTCACTCCTTGTCCACCTGGTTGGCGTTTTGATATGTCTCAAACTGTTGAGATGGGTAAACTAGCTGTTGAAACAGGTGCTTGGGCTCTCTATGAGGTTGAGAATGATAAGGTTACATTTAATGGTAGAAGTAAACTCATATTGGAAGGTAAAGTTGAACGTAAACCCATTGAGGATTGGCTTAGAAAGCAAGGTAGATTCAGACATCTGTTTAAACCAAGGAAGGATGAGGAGCGTATCAAGGCAATTGAGGAACACATAGATAAACTATGGGAGAGATATAGAAACTGGGTTAGATGAAGAAGAATAGTGAGAGGAGAGGAGTGGTGAGATAACCATGGAGGCCGTATCTCATGGATACCGGGGAAATGGTGAAGCAGAGCCTCCCCCTTTTAATCCTATGTGGATTCGGGGCGATTCTAACTGGTGGTACTCTGAGTGGTATGACAAGGGTTTTAGAGAGTATACCAGGTCTCATTGTTGTTATTCCTGGTGTTATAGCGATGCGTGGAAATATAAGTACTGCTCTTGGTTCCAGGATTGGTTCAGCTTATCATCTAGGTTTGATAGATGCTGATAACCTCTGGAGTGAGGATTTAAAACAAAACATTTTTGGTTCCCTTATTTTAAGCGTTTTGGTTTCTATTGTAATAGGTGTCTTAGCCTATTTTACCTCGTTATTACTTAATGTTTATCCTAATCCATTGGAGCTTATATTAATAGTTCTACTTGGTGGCGTCTCTTCTGCTATAATATTAACAGCTCTAACAATAATCATAGTATATATTGTTTTCAAGAAGGGTTATGACCCTGATAATATAACTGGTCCGGCTTTAGCTACAATTGGTGATATCATAACCATGGTTTGTATCCTTGGTAGTGCATACTTGGTTGAGGTGATACTATAGATGGGGATGTATAATTGGAGGGTTATTATTAGAAATAGTTTACCACTACTTACACTCACAGCGTTCCTAGAGATTATCGCAGGTCAGATTCTACAGGGAGGAGAGAAACTATTGGTTTCCATACCACTACTACTAGTTTGTATACCCGTTATTAATAGTGTGGGTGGTAACCTTGGTAGTATACTGGGTGCAAGATTGGCTTCTGCTCTACATATAGGATCTATAGAGGTCAACTTTAGGGATACTCGTTTAATAGAGAATATGTTAGTTGCGCTTCTAATGGGTTTAATCACATATTTTATTCTTGCGATAGGTATTTATCTCTTTGCTGTGTTTATAGGTATAGAAGCTGGGGACGTAGACGTGTTAGAATTCATAGGTATAGTTGTGTTAACTGGTCTCCTACTCAGTTGCGTGATAATACTAGTTAGTGTGTTAACTGCTCTTGTATCATTCCGTAGAGGAGTTGATCCCGATGATATGGTTGCACCTATTGTTACTACAACTGGTGATATAATGGGTATACTGTTTTTCTTCATCCTACTTCAAATATTTGGAGTTGGAATATGAAGCGGAAAATATTTGGTATTCTACAGAAAACTAGGAAGAATGAGTGGAAAAGGGAGGAGTTCAGTGAAATCGAGTATGAGCCTACTTCAGTTAAGGAACTATTAACTGAGATGAAGAATATATCAGAGCTCATCATAGACCTAGCATACTCAGCAGTACTATTTCATAATGAGGAGATAGCTGAGGAAGTAAAGTATCTAGATGTACGTATGGATAAACTCAACTATGAGATCCGTATGATGGCTATGATGGCTACTAGAACCAAGGAGGATGCAGAGCAACTAGCTGGTATACTACAGGTAGCAGAGGCAGCAGAGAGTATCTCTAATGCAGCTGGTTACATAATAGATCTCTTATTTAGAGAGAGAACAGGGCCGATTCTACCAAAGATTCTTAAGAAAGCAGAGGAACACATCTATCGCATCAAGATCTTTAAGGAATCTAAGGCTTGTAATCAAAGAATAGGTGATCTAAGAGTAGAAACAGAGACTGGTATGAGAATTATTGCTATTAGAAGAGGAGAATACTGGATCTATAACCCTGATGCAGATACTATTCTAAAAGCAGATGACTGGCTTATAGTGAGAGGTGCAAGAGAAGGTTACGAGGAGTTAAAGAGGTTTCTACATGGTGAGTTGGAGGTGTTGGATTGAGTAAAACTAGTGGTAAAACCGTTGAGGACATAGTTTTGGAGATAAAAGATAAATCTGAGCTCATGGTTGATTTAGCATACTCTTCACTACTATATGATAACAAGGTTATTGCTAGAGAGGTATATGATTTAGAGGATCTAATAGATAATCTCTACCAAAAGCTTCAGAGGGAAACTCTTCAACGAGTTGCAGATGGGGAGCTTAGTGTAGAAGATGCTTTGGCAGTATTGAGATTAGCGGAGGCAGGAGAGCAGATAGCGGATGCAGCACAGGAAATAGCGGATGTAGAGCTTAGAGACATCGAGTTGCATCCTATCTTAAAGATGAGTATAAGAGAGTCTGATCAAGTATTCACTAGGGTAGAGGTTTCTAAGGGTTCTATTCTATGTAATAAAACCCTTGGTGAATTAAAACTAGCTAGTGAGACAGGTATGACTGTTATAGCTATGAGACATGGTAATAGATGGCTATATGGACCTGACAAGAATACTAGGATAGACCCTGGTGATATACTCTTCGCTAAGGGTCCAGAGGATGGAGAGAAACACCTCATTGAACTAGCTGGAGGTCTCACTGATAAAATCTAATACCATTCCAATCCACATTGCATCTAATTGTTTCTCCGAAAAACCCTAGTTTCTCCTCAAGTCTATCGATATCTCCTATAGCGTATATGGAGTTCCCAAGCATACACATACTTGCTAATCCATGTTTTGATGCCTCTACTACTATCTCCTGAATCCTGGGGGTAGCTAGTTTGGTTTCAAGAGTGAACCTCCATGATAGATCAAATAGTTTCTCAATACTTGGTTCCAGTAGTAACTCCTTAAGGTATATACCACCATATTCTTTGATTAAACTCATCTTAACAGGGTTTGTCAATACCTTTTTTGTCTCCAGTTTACCTGGTAGAGTACATACTATGATCTCACCGTTAAAAGGTATATTCCTAGTTTCACCTGGTATACCAGGTTTTATTCTAATCTCTACTCCACCGGCTAGTATACCAGTGATGTCTCCTAAACCAGTGTGGTGTTTAATCTCAACAGTATGTGCTATCCTAGTAGCTTCTGTTTCATCTAAATCTAGTAGTTTAGCGATACCTACACTGGTACCTAGTAGGCTAGCTGCACTCATACCGAATCCTTGGCTAACTGGTAACTCTAGTTGATTCTCCACTGCTACATGTAGCTTTTCATCTCTAATTAATTGTTTAACGCAATCCTTGATTAAAGGGGAATCTATTCTTCTTCCATTGAGATAGGTTTCTATTATTTGATCAGGTTTTTCTTCAACTCTAATAGTTGTATATGCACCCTTAGATAAGTTTATCCCTGCTCCTCTTGAACCACTTTCAATGTAGCTATCATATATGCATGGTTCAAAGAAACAAGTTATATGAGCTGGTACAAATACTTTAATCTCCTTCATGATTCCTTTAGTATCAGATTATATATCTCATCAGCTAAAACCTTTTTATCACCTTTGAAGTGATGAATCTTCTTATCTCTATCTATAATCCATATCTCGTTTTCCTCTTTCTCAAAAGCTTTTATAGTATTTGCAACAACATAATCTAGGTTGTACTCCTCTAGTAACCTAGTTGCCTCTTCTATTGTTTCCTCCATGGAGGTTTCCAGTTTGAAACCAACTAGTGTAGAGTTAGGGTTTCTCTCTCTAAGGTATGGTAGTATCTTTGGTGCCTTAGTGAGTTTAATGGTTAATTCTCCTTGGTTAGAAGAGATTTTACCAGGTGTCTTTTCTGGTATATAATCTGTTATAGCTGCACATACAATCATGATATCAAAACCATCGGATTCCTCTATTAGCTCTAGTAGGTCTCTTATTGATGTAAATCTTTCTTGAGGTATAAACAAGGGTGGTTTCTCGCTACTGGTTCTACTATACCATAATGTTACATCTCCTCCTCTATAGAAACCTGTTTCTGCTAAGGCAACAGCTGTTTTACCACTACTCCTATTAGATATGATTCTCACATCATCAATGGGTTCACTGGTTCCTCCACCTACTACAAGTATCTTTTTATCCCTTAAATCTTGTCTACCTACCAATCTAATACTCCAAGCTATTATCTCCTCTACACTAGGTATCTTTGCTTTCTTCTCCTCCACTATTGGCTCCAAGATTTGTATACCTTTCTCTCTACAAGCCTTGATATTCTCCTGTATAAATGGTTGCTTGTACATGGAGTGATGCATAGCTGGAACTATCAGTATAGGTACTCCCGCTCCTAATGCTGTTGTTGCAAAAGTAGTTACAGGTGTATCATCTATTCCATGAGTTATCTTAGAGAGGGTGTTTGCTGTACATGGTGCTATCAGTAGTAGATCCACGGGCTTCTCCACTTCCCCGCAGTATTCAATATGTTCTACTTCACCAGTTAACTCAACTATAGGTTTATGACCTGTTGCGAACTCCAAGGCATATGGGTGTATAATCCTTGTAGCCATATTTGTCATAACTGGTATTACATCTGCTCCATGTCTAATTAGTTCCCTCGCTAGTTTGATGGTTTCAACTGCTGCTATACTACCAGTTACACCTAGTGCGATTTTTTTACCCCATAATAGCTTGCTTTTACTACCCCTTATATCATTAGATGGATGCATCTCCTCACTCATTGCTATATTTTTATCTAACTACTAGTACCGATACACCTGCGTGTCTAACAACTTTATCTGTAACACTTCCCAGTAGGAATCTACCTTCTTTCCCATAGCCCTTGTACCCTAATACTATGATATCTGCTTGGTGTTTCTTAGCTGATAATAGTATCTCATCTGCTGGGTCACCGGATTCAACTGCTAGGTTTACTTCTCTTACATGTGGTTTAATCTTCTCCGCTACTTCTTGCAGTGTTTCTAAAGCTCTCTCTTTAAATGTACCTGGTTTGATTATGGAGCTTAAATCAATTGTTGGTAGAAGCATCTTTGTGAAGGATGACTCCATGAGTTCAGCTGGTATAACTGTTAATAGGGTTACAATATCCTCTTTATCAATGCATTGTAGTGTTACATCTATAGCCTTCTTGGACGCCTCAGATCCATCATATGCTACAAGTAACCTCTTCATAGTTTAACAGGAATAATAGGGTGTTCTAAAAATATTTCGAGTTTATCTAGATAGGTATGCTATGAGTTCTGATAAAGGTAAACCTTGATTCCACCTCATAATATAGTTACCGGTTTTACTCTTCTCAAGACTGGGTATATGGTTATGTAGTCTCTTGAGTCTACCAGTCAATGTGGGTACATCGAAGGTGAAAACCCTCCAACAATCGCCTCTATAATGTTTTAACCTAAAAGCGTAGAGGGGTAGTGTACATGTTTTCTCGCATAATCTCTGCATATTCTCTGCTTGCTCCTGTAGTTTACCGTTTTTACTACTGAAATGCAGTGTCTCCTCTGAACTAGCTTTAATCTCTATGAGCATGGAGACATCTCCTCTAACTGCTACTAGGTCTACACCAAAGGATCCTGCTGCTCTAACTACTGCAAAGGGTTTCCTAGTTATACTGAGATAGTTTTCTCGTTCAACTGGATTACAACTCTTAACTACTTGTGATAAAACCTTTTCCTCTCCCTCTAGTATACCTTTGAGTTCTCTCTCATACTGGCTACTACTCATGCTTCCCTCTAGGAGAATGGAGCGAAAGGTTTTAATTGTATCGACAAATTGTAACCCCTCTAGGAACATTTGAAGGAGTAGAGTAGAGGATGACTCAGAGAGATGTAATTGTGAAGGAAGCAATGAAGATGAAACCTGTTACCATAACACCTGATACTAGTGTTCAAGAAGCTGCTCAACTGATGAGGAAACATAGAATTGGTAGTTGTATAGTAGTGGAGG
>CAZCPZ010000006.1:0-15269 GCA_964499875.1 uncultured Thermoplasmatales archaeon
GAAGGTTTTCACTCCAACACTATTCTTATGATCCACTAGTGGTTGTAGAGCTTCTGTGAAACACTCTGGTGCTATTATAACGAGGTCATACTCAGCGTCCTTCGGGAACCAATTTTTATCTGAGGGTAGATAAGTGATGGTGATATCCATTTTATCTGCTACTTCTATTGTATCTTCCAATGGAGAGTATCTAACTGGGTAGAGGTATACAGTTACATATGTGATGTGTTCTCCATCATCGTTTACTCCGCAACCAGTGTTATAGCTGAACCAGGTATATGGGTAGAATCCTGGTTTACTGTATACTCTTGTATCCTTCTCTGGGAATCTATAGTTATATGAATGAGTAGTTAAAGGAATTGGATGAGGAGATGGTTCTAATTCCCTTGTTAAAGTAACCTTCTTTATTCCTCTAGGTTTAACCTCTACATTTATACCTTTAACACCAAATGGTAACTCAAATACTTTAATAATCCTCGGTAGTAAAGGTTGACCCGGGTTTAAAGTATAGCTTAACTCACTAGTCTCTTCACTGAGAGAGATTCTTAGGTACTCCTTGTTTACTCTAAGTTCTATAGGTGGAGTTAAAACTGTTTCTACGATACTCTCTTTTGATAAACTAAGACTTATTACTCCATTTAATCCACCTATTAGTATAATCCCTATTATAGATATTGATATGGTTTTCTTCATTGTAACCCCCAAGAATTAAATCATACTTCTTCTATATAAAATTAAGTTAATGTAACTAGCTGAGCTTTGTAAGGGTAGAAGGTTTATAGTAGAAATCTTCAAAAACATGTACATTATAATATATCAGTGTGCGGATATGATCTAGTGGTTATGATAGTGGCTTCCCAAGCCACTTGCCCGGGTTCGAATCCCGGTATCCGCACTTAATGAGATAACTCATTGGGGGTAAATCAAAGGTGGGTTTAAAGGATCGTGTGAAGGTTGGTGATAGGATAGAATTGATATCAACTACGGATACTCTTACTAGGCTTAAGAAAGGCTCTAGAGGTATCGTTACTGCTGTTGATGAGGAACAAGAACTTATATGGGTTAATTGGGATAATGGTGAACGCTTAGCTCTTATTGATGGGGTTGATACCTATAGAATACTAGAGGAATAAGAGAAATAGGTTTCTTCTCTATTTAACTAGGAGAGTGTTTTAAAACAAGGTTTTCTGCTGAGTTGTATAGTTTGCATCTAAGAATTTTTTAAGGGTTTTCTCTACTCTATCTCTACTAAACTGGTGCTCCTCACAGAGGATTTCAAAGACTTTATCCTCCTCTGGTGTACCCCATTTAAGCTTATACTCATCCGTTATCCTTGGTTGTAGGAATACTCTTCTAATCTCCTCTATTTCCTCTACAGGTATAGTTTGATTTAGATTAGATAGTATCTTCTCTATGGATCCATTTTTCTTGATTAACTCTAAACTTTTCTTTGGCCCTATCCCTTTGATCCCCTCGTTGAAATCTGTTCCTATTAGGATAGCCATATCAACTAGTTGTTCCTGTGTGATTCCAAGTCTCTCAAGGTTTTCCTTTAATCTAATCTGCTCCGGGGAGATAGCGACATAGGCTTTTTTACCTGGTAGCTTCCGTTTACTGGTGGATGTTAAGTTTCTAACTAGTATTGGTGCTCCAACCAATAGGCAATCATAGTCTTGAGATCCAACAGCATATGCATCTCCTTTCTTAACCATGTAGCTTGCTTGCGCTTCTCCTTCTGAAGGTGCCTGAACAAATGGTATCCCTAGTGCAGCGAGTAGTTTTTTACTCTGCTCTATTATTTCATCTGTAACTCTAGATGTTTGCTGCGCTTTTATTCTAGCTGTTTCCAAGTCCCCTTTCTCCAAGGCTTCTTTCCATGCTTTCTCTGCTTCTATCTTCCTCTCGCTTCTCAACTGTAGAGTTTTTGTTTTCAAGGGATGTGGTTCTCCGTCAAATACATATACAGGTTTTATCCCCGCTTCTATCATGTTAGCTGTTCTGTAGAATAAACCTGATAGATGAGAAGTTATTCTACCTTGTGCATCCTTTAGTGGTGTTCCATCTCTTTGTCTTATACTAGATAAGAATTGATGTAGAACATTATGTGCATCTATAGCTATAACTTGGTTGTTTAGATCTTGAAAGGTTATCTTTTCCTCTTTAAATAACTCTCCTATATCAACACCCATTTCTCTCAGATCTAGTAGTTATTCACCCATAGTTAATTAGTATTTCTACCAGCCCCATTTATTAGGCGATAATTTTAAGGAAACATATGTTATTCCAATTATTCATGGTTCGAAATATTATATCTATGTTAGATGTGAAGGATGATCTCCATGATATCATTAAGTTAGCTATCAAACTCAAAGAGAAGGATAAAAAGGGAGAAGATATAAGGTTGTTAAAAGGTAAGATTCTAGGGATGATTTTTGAGAAATCCAGTACACGTACTCGCGTATCTTTTGAGGTGGGTATGAATAAACTAGGTGGTTATGCCATATTCTTAAGCTCGAATGACATACAACTAGGTAGAGGGGAAACCATTGAAGATACTGCTCTTGTTTTATCTAGATATGTTGATATTATGATGTATAGATCTAAAAGTAATGAATCAATGAGAGAGTTAGCTGAGAATGCTACTGTACCTGTTATAAATGGTCTTGATGATAAAGAGCATCCTTGTCAAGTTATAGCTGATTTAATGACTATTGTGGAGAGGAAGAAGCATCTCGAGGGGTTACAGTTTGTGTATATAGGTGATGGTAATAATAATATGGCTCATTCTTATCTACTAGGTTGCGGTATCACCGGTATGAATATAAGGATTGTTTCCCCTAGAAAGTATTGGCCTGAAGATTTTTATGTTAATGAAGCGAAGAAATTTGGTATCGATGTTGAGGTAACTGATGAAGTAGAGGGTTCAACTAGGGGGGCAGATGTCGTTGCAACAGATACATGGGTTTCAATGGGTGATGAAGCTGAGAAGGAGGAGAGGATCAAAGCTTTTCAAGGATATACTGTTACTGAGAGACTCATGGAGGAGGCTAAACCCGATGTGTTATTCATGCATTGTCTACCAGCGTATTATGGTTATGAGGTTACTAAGGAGGTAGCGCATGGTCCAAGATCAGTGATATTTGATGAAGCTGAGAATAGGATGTGGGCTCAGATGGCTATAATGGTAACTCTACTTAGGAAACCCCCGTTTTTTAAGGAAGAGGGGATTGAGGAGACTCTATAGTTTTATCTCATGAATGTATTCTCATAGTTAACTATAATCTCACTAGCTGCCGTCCAAGCTGTAATCATCTCGTCATAGATTGATACTATATCATCTGCAAAATCTTTGAGTTTACAGTGAAACCCTCCAGATGGGAATCCACCTACCACACATAATATATGTTTATAATTATTTTTCTTCAAATCATTAAAATAATCGGGTAGATTCACTCTTCTACCATTAACTGCTAACACAATGGTTATATCAGGTTTTACTTCGTCTACTAGTTTTTCTAGTGTTACATCTTCTTCTAATCTTAGGAGGATTTTATCCTCTGTTCCAACAATTTTTTTCTCAAAAAGTTGTTCCATTAACCCTATGAATCTTGGGTAATGCCTTATTAACCTTGTCTCTGGATTTATATATATAGCTTGATTGTTACGAGTATGTATGATGGTGTTCATCTCCCCTCTTTTGTTTACTATTGAATCAAGTGCTGTTAATAGGAAGATATGGGTTATGTCTGGTCTACCTCTTCTCCTACCCTCCTCTAGCTTCTTCATGGCACTATGATGGAAACTTGCATCTAGTATTATATGAGTTGTTTTCTTCTTCCGTTGTCTTGCAGATGCGACTATAGCTGGGTGTGAAGCTATGGACGGTGGAACAAGCTCTAATTCTGCTTCTCCTAGAATAAGTGTTAACACAGTTATTCTCTCCCTTTCAACTCAGTACTTCATGTAGAAGGTTATGCTCAGCTGCATATTTTATCTCCTGTGCAATTCTTCTACCAGTTGATAGGTTTGGTTGTATAAGTTCAGAGTAAGGGGAACCAGATATATATGGGTTTGTACCAGCAACTATCCTAGCTGAGATTTCGAATACTTTAAACTCTAAGTCCTCAGTTACAACTGTCTCTAAGCAGAAGGAACCTATGACTCCACCAAATAACTCTAGGGATGTCTCCACTACTTTTTCTCCCATTGAGAAAACCTTTGGTAACAATGATTCTCTCATAACAATAGGTATATTACCAGTTACAACAAATGTTGGATGTATACCTATTTCTTCCAGCTCTTGAATTGATCCAAGACGTTGCACTTCGTCTATTGTTGTCTCATCTCTTCTATCCATGGAGAGTAATTGTAGGCTTCCTTTGCTGAGCTTATATGCA
Source organism: uncultured Thermoplasmatales archaeon (assembly GCA_964499875.1). Taxonomy (GTDB): domain Archaea; phylum Thermoplasmatota; class E2; order DHVEG-1; family DHVEG-1; genus B44-G15. The sequence goes on from CAZCPZ010000006.1 coordinate 4,398, forward strand.
TTGTTTTGAATAGGGGAATAGAAATAGTGTAGGTAATATCTTGTTCCTAACACGAATTCTTGAATAGTGAAGGGTTTATCCCAATTGACTTGTTTCTCAAATTCTTCATAGGTTTTAGCGATGAAGAAGCCTTTACCACCTTTTGCACCATGATACTTAACTATAACAGGCCTATCTATCTCTTTAGGATCTTTTATCTCCCTTGGCATTGTTAAACCTGCTTTTTCCAACCAGAGTCTCTCTTTTTCTCTATCAGATTCCCATAGTAGAACCTTCCTATTCCCAAAAGTTGGTATCTCTAATTCAAGGAACTTTTTTGCTCCAAGGTATTCAACGAATGATCCATGTGGTATAATGATAGCGTTTCTATCTATCAATTCATCTGTCAATGATGATATCTCATCGTATCTATCTACTCTTATAAACTCATCTGGTTTACCTAGTGGAAATGCGTTATAGAATTTCTCTCGTCCACCAATTGTTATACCTAATGTTTTAAATCCTTCTTTCTTCGCGCCGTTAAATATTTGAAGGCTGGAATGAGAACAAACTGTTGCTATGGTTAAATTTTTTGTGTCATATGTTGCAAGGATGTCGTGTATTTTTTTCTCATTCATGAATACGACACCTTGCATGGTTGTAATCTCCCTCTATGTTTTATGTGTTTCGATGGGATAACAGTTTTTTTAACTATAAGGAAGATTTTTTATTCCAAAAGAGGAGGTTTTTTTGTTTCTCTGGAAATTAGGAAATTTTTTGAGGGTGTACCCTTTTACCCGGATACTCTTAAACTATTCTTTAAAAAGGTAACACCTGTACAATAATATTTTTTAGTATATATAATAAAAACATGTTTTTGGAGAAGAAACTATGATGATATGTGGTAATGTTTCAAGTGAGCAGGAGGCTAGAGAAATCGCTTTTATAATGAAGCTTTTTGCAGTGGGTCAACGAGCAAGATTTCTTGCACGTCAAATTGATTTAGATCCACGTTACAAAAAGGGGGTTAACTAGTGAATTTCTTGTAAGAAAAAGTGGTTGGAGAGAAAAGTGCTTATCTATTCTCCTTCTAGTGGAGAGATTTTATCTAACTCCTTTTGTAGAGTTTCGACTACGAAATCTGTAACTGTATTATATTTATCATCCTGAGATACAATCTTCAGGATTTGTAAGTACAATTCTTCTGGTATCTCAACTGTTTCTACTCTCGCCACTTCACATCCCAACTTAAATAGTTCTCCACCTTAAAAGGGGTTTTCCTATTTCTTTTTTATGCCTAATTTTTATGGTGTCAACCTCGTTCTATCTCTCGGAAATAAGATGCACTCTCTAATGTTCTCTATGTCTAGCAGCTCCATTAATAGTCTCTCTATACCGAATCCGAAGCCACCATGGGGCGGCATACCGTATCTGAACCCTTTAATGTAAGCTGAGAAATCATCAGGGTTTAAACCACACTCTTTTATCCTTTCTACTAGTAGATTTGGATTATGTATACGTTGGCTACCGGAGGCTAGTTCCACTCCTTTGCATGCTAAGTCGAATCCTCTTGAAAGTTTTTCTCCCTCTGGCATCGTGTAGAAGGGTTTAGCTGATAAGGGATATCTTGTTATAAAGTAGAATTCATGTCCTTTCTCCCTCATTATTTTTCCTAGTAGTTTTTCTCCTTCTCTATCTAGATCTTCTCCCCATTCAATAATATGCCCTTCTCTCTCAAGTAATTTTAAGGCATCATCATATGTTATTCGTTTAAAAGGTAAACTTGGTATCTTTATCTCCCTGTTGAGTATCTCTAATTCTTCTTTTCTCTGATTCACCCTACTCCATATTTCCTTCACTAGCTTCTCTAATACTTGCATTACTTCTTCTTCATTTTCTATAAACGCCATTTCTACATCTACTGCTGTTGACTCGTTTAGGTGTCTTCGTGTATTGTGTTCCTCTGCTCTAAAATACCATGCTATCTCATACACTCTATCTAAACCCGTTGCCATCAGTAATTGTTTGTATAGTTGAGGGGATTGAGCTAAGAAAGCGTTTCTCTCAAAGTATTTAAGTGTAAATAGATTTGTTCCTCCTTCAGAGGCACTCCCTATGATTTTCGGTGTATGAACTTCTTCGAAACCTTGTAATCGTAGGTATTCATGTACTGCCCCTAACACTGTTGTTCTAATCTTAAATATAGCTTGAATCTCGGGTTTCCTTAGATCTATGAATCTATTATCTAGTCTAGTATCTAGTTCTGCTTCTACTTTATCTATTACACCGAGAGGTAGAGGTGTCTCTGCAGTGGATAAAACTGTAACCTCCTTAGGTATTATCTCATAACCATTTCTTGCTTTATCACTTTGTTTACATAATCCTTTTATGGATACAACTGATTCTCTTGGAAGTGTTATTAAGTTGTTAAATAATTCCGGATGTTCCTTCTTAATAGTAGTTACTTGAAGAGTTCCTTTTTTATCTCTTAGAATAATAAATGCTATCCCTCCAAGGTTTCTTGTATCCTCAATCCATCCTGCTACTTTAACTTCCTTATCAAAGTCTTCCTCTTTAACATCTTTTGAGTAGTGTGTTCTAAGTTTATTCATCCTTCTTCAACTCCCTCAAGTTTCTTTAACCTATCGGATATAAAGAATAGGGTTTTCTGAAGCATCTTTTTGTTGTTCCATAATGCTACTATTTCTTTGAGTTCATCTCTACTCGCATCCTGTAGTTCTCTTATCCATCTATCAATGTTTCTTATAGCTCTTGTAACATTATCAACTATTGTTATATCCGCCCTCCGAGAAGTTCTAGATAAAGGGTTTAAATCAATTGTTATAACTTTTTTTCCCATCCTTTTTAATGCTTCACATCTATCTCCATCCTCTAGAGGTACTAGTACTACATCTGCTTTGTATATGCCTTCTCTCTCACATAACCCTCTATTGTGTTCTAAACCGGGGATTCTCTCTGTTGGGTTTAATCCAAGTATCTCTACACCACTTAGTTTCCTTAGATAGTTTACTATTCTTTCTATTCTCTCCTTTGTTCTATGGAATAGGTTAACCTCTATGATAGCTGGTATCTTATTAGCGAGGTTTATATAATCCTCTGCAACTAGAGCAGCAACATTTCCATTTACAGATAAAACAGGGTGTTTAGCTAAAAGTAGGAGTGCTGCTGCTGTTTTTGCTGCTTCTTCAGCTATATCAATGGTTTCCTCTCCAATCAGGTAGTCGAAGGCTTCTCCTCTTCCATGGGCTATTAACCCGGTTTCATGAACTAATCCTTTTTTATATCCCTCTGCAAGTTTTTCTCGTAATACTAGAGACTGATACCTTGGGTGACTTCTAGGTATAGGAGACACCGTTTCTCCCTATATGCTTCTTGTTTTTAATTCTTATCCGTACATACTTGGTTGCGGTGCCCTCGTTGAGGATACCACTGGTTTAGCTTGTTTATGGAATTTCTGTAGTTGCCTCTCAATCCTCTCCGATTCCTCATATAGTGGGGCTACGTTTATCTCTATATCTAGTATAGTTGCTATGGCATTGATTGCTGCTGCCGCTGCTCTTGCATCAGGGTAGTTTGGATGTGCCTCTGTTAGTATAGATATAACGTCAAAAGAAGCATGTTTACCTTTGTTTAGTAACACACCTGATACTCCTGCTATTATACCATTCTTGAATGGTGGGATATTCTTCATAGCTAGCATTCTTCTAACTTCTGGTGTTGATCCGATTGCATATGCCTCAGCTGTTGGTTCTGCTCCCGGTTCTCTACCTTCTACAACCATTCCCTCTGGTGAGATCAGCATTCTACATTTCTTCTTCATAACCCATTTCATTATCACGTCTGATATAGCATTGATTAGATGTGGTTTTGGTTTAAACTCTGATACAAAAACAGCTATTTTCCTTCCATCTCTTTGTTCTCCTGCATAGATTCTAACAGGTGATAAGGGTTCTCCAGTGTGAACAACCGATAAAGCTGGGAAATGCTGGGAATCTAAGGCACCAATCTGTCGTAGATTTAAAGCATCTATTAAATAGTTTGCAGCTATCGTACTTACCAACCCAATTGAGGGGAAGCCTGCTATAACAGTTGCTCCTTCTAGATTAACATCTTCGAAATCAATTATTATTACATCAGCTTGATCTGACAGACTGCATCACCATCCGAGTGAGCCCCTTAATATATGTTTCTAACATTTAAACTCATTGGTTTCTTCTTTTATCCTTTCACTACACCTAGCGGTACAAACTTTGCAACTTTCCTAGATATCCCCGCTCCATGTACAGCATCAACTACGTTACGTATATCTTTATAGGAATCTGGTGCTTCCTCTGCCGCTACTTTGAGACTAGCTGGATGCACGTATATTCCTCTCTTCATTAGTTGATCTACAACTGTTTGACCACGGAAATGCCTGAGTGCTTCCGCTCTAGACATTACTCTACCTGCTCCATGACATGTGGATCCAAAAGTCTCTTTTGCTTCCCTTGTTCCATGTAGTAAGTAGCTTTCTGTTCCCATGTCACCTGGTATTAAAACTGGTTGTCCAACTTCTCTATACTTGCTAGGTAACTCTGATCGATCTGATCCAAAAGCTCGAGTAGCTCCTTTTCTATGAACATATACTTTTTGTTTCTTACCATCAACTTCATGTTCCTCTAGCTTGGCTATGTTATGGCAGACATCATATACTATATGCATCCCTAAGTCATCAGCTGATTTACCTAGTATTTTCTCAAATGATTCTCTAACCCAGTGTACTATCATCTGTCTGTTACACCAAGCAAAGTTTGCGGCGCATGCCATGGCTTTAAAATAGTTTTCTCCTTCTGGTGATTTCACTGGTGCACATGCTAGTTGTTTATCTGGTAACCATATATTGTATTTCCTGACAGCTCTCTCTAATACTTGTAGGTGATCAGAGCAAACTTGATGTCCAAGTCCTCTGGACCCAGTGTGAATCATAACAACAATTTGACCAATCTCATCTATACCAAATACCTTTGCAACTTTTTGATCATATATCTCTTCAACTTTCTGTATCTCAAGGAAGTGGTTTCCTGCTCCTAGTGATCCTATTTGTGGCGCCCCTCTCTGCTTAGCTTTTATAGATACTGTTGAGGGATCTGCGTATTCTAAGCAGCCGTTTTCTTCTAGATATTCTGTGTCCTCCTCCCAGCCGTATCCATGTTCCACTGCCCATTTTGCACCGAATCTTAGAACATCATCTAATTCTTTGGATGATACTCTAATTTTTGCTTTGGATCCAACACCTGATGGGACATTCCTAAATAACTCATCTACCAAGTCATGTATCTTTTTCTTATCTAAATCTTTGATATGTAGATTTGTTCTAACAAGTCTTACTCCACAGTTGATATCAAAACCTACTCCACCAGGTGATATAACTCCTTCTTCTGCATCTGTAGCCGCTACTCCGCCAATTGGGAAACCATACCCCCAGTGGATATCGGGCATAGCCATAGCTTTACCGACTATACCTGGTAGAGTAGTCATATTAGCGGTTTGTTCAGGTGCATTATCCTTTCTAATCTGTGGTATCATCTCCTCTGTTGCATATATGATAGCAGAGGTTTTCATTTTCAGATTATTTTTTTCTCCCCTATATGTTGATGGTATCTCGAATCTATAATCATCTATCTTAATCAGTGGTCCATTCCATGTCATATTTATCCACCTCTTGGTATGAAAACTGTTGTTTATAAGTCTTAACTATCCATTCTTTTATCCTGTCTTCTTTCGTATGAAGGGTACACCCGTTCTTTTATCTATCTTTACTTCATATCCTTCTGGTAGAGGAGAAGGTTCCCCTTCCTCCGGTTTCTCTCTACTGAAGAAATGAACTACTTTCTTATCTCCAGATGATAAAATTATTTCCTTCCTATATAATGTGTAACCTTTGAATCTACAGATTTCTCCTGTTAATTCTTCCTTCTCCTCCTCTGGTATATCTTCTTCATCAGGGAATGGCTCAAATTCTTCTTCCCATACAGTTTTATGTTTTCTATCCTTGTCTTTCCTTTCTTTCACTTTTTTCTTCTTTCCTTCTTCCAATGGTTCCCAGGTTGATGTTTTCCTTCTTCTTTTACGGAGGGGTTTCGTTTTTCTCTCTTTTTTCTCTTCTTCTGTCTCCCTCTTTTTTTCTTCCCGTAGTTCCTCTTCTAATTCTTTTCCCAGTTTCTCTTCTTCAACGGGTTTCCACTCGGGTAATTCCTCTTCTACCTCTATGAACTCAGGTAACTCCTCTATTGTCTCTCCTAAAGATGTTTCCTTCCTTAGAGGTTCTGTTGGAGATATTGGTTTCTCTTCCTCTTTTTTAGTCTCCATTTGTTCTAGTTTACTTTCTTCTTGTTTTACTTCAGTAAATTCTGGAACTCCATGTATTTCCTCTGCTTCCACTACGAAGAGTGTTTCCCCATCTACCACCTCTTCTTCTCTCTCTTTTATTGTGAATTCTTCTTCCTCCTTAAACATCTCTTTAGAGAATATAACTACATGTGGTGAATCCTTCTCTCTAGTTATGGGAGTAGATAGTAATCTTCTTTGTAGCGTGGAGAGGAATTTATCATCTCTAGAAAACCTAGATGTAGGGTTATCTAGTAGTTTTCTTAGTTGCTCGATTTTTTTATCCTTCTCATCATCTTCCATGTTGCTACCCTTTTTCTTAGTAAACAAGGTTTTAAACCAATTCCATACTATTTATGTGTTTTTTATTTTTCTAAACTACACTATAAAATATGTAGTTAGTATTTATATTATTTACCTTATTCAATAGGATTGCGGATCTGTTAATCTGAGATAGTTTTTTTCATTTCTATGTTTAGCAATAAATTATTAAGTATGCTGTGTAATCACCTTATCTCGGATGTTTTATGGATTTAAAAGGTAGAGATATAATCTCGATAAGAGAGCTTAGTAAAGATGAGATAAATTATATATTGAGTTATGCTGAAAGGATGATACCCTATGCTAGAGGTGAAAAGTCTACTAAGCTTCTAGACGGTAAAGTTTTATCTTGTCTTTTCTTTGAGCCTAGTACTCGTACTCGTCTAAGTTTTGAGAGCGCTATGCATCGTCTCTCTGGTAGAGTCATTGGCTTTGCTGAACCCTCTATGACTTCTCAAAAGAAAGGTGAGTCATTGGCTGATACCATCAGGATGGCTGATGCTTATAGTGATGCTATAGTTATTCGTCACCCTTTAGAGGGTGCAGCTAGACTTGCGGCTGATTTTGCTAATGTACCTGTTATAAACGCTGGTGATGGTGCTGGTAGGCATCCTACGCAGTGTCTATTGGATCTCTTCACTATTAAAATGGAGAAAGGGAGGATTGAGAATCAAAAAGTTATTCTACTTGGTGATCTAAAGTATGGTAGAACTGTTCACTCTCTAGCTTACGCCTTAGCTTTGTATGGTGCTGAACTAGTTTTTGTATCCCCTAAGACTCTTGGTATGCCTAAGGAGGTTATAAGGGAGTGTCAGGAGCTTGGAGTAGAACCGGTTTCTACGTCTAGTCTAGAGAAAGCTATTAGGGATGCAGATGTATTGTATGTAACGAGGATTCAAAAGGAGCGTTTCCCTGATCCCGAGGAGTATAATAAGGTTATTGGAGCTTATCGGATCACTGGGAAACTCCTGGAGCATGTTAAGGAGGATTTAATTATAATGCATCCTTTACCAAGAGTTACTGAGATTCATCCTGAGGTTGATTCCACTCCTCATGCGATCTATTTTAAGCAAGCATTTAATGGTGTACCTGTTAGGATGGCTTTACTCTCTCTACTTATAGGAGGTGAGGGGTTATGAGGAAAGCTATGAAGCCTTTGAAGATACCTCGGATTAAGGATGGTACCGTTATTGATCATATACCCGCTGGTAACGCTTTAAAAGTTCTAAGGATACTGGGTATACCTGAGAGGACTTCCTCTATAGTTAGTGTAGCTATGAATGTTAAGAGTAGAATAGGGAAGAAAGATATTGTTAAAGTTGAGAATAGAGAGCTTGCTCGAGAGGAAGTGGATAAGATTGCTCTGATCGCACCTAGAGCTACGATAAATATTATTAGAGATTATGAGGTTGTGGAGAAACATCAAGTTGAGTTGCCGGATGAATTAGTTGGTATAGTACGGTGTTCTAACCCCACTTGTATCTCTAATGCACGGGAACCCATTGCTAGTAGATTCAAGGTTATCAGTAAGGATCCTCCGCGTATAGTTTGTTATTACTGTGGTAGAGAGCCAGATAATATAGATGAGAAGATTATCTAGGATCTAATCTCCTCTAATACCTCTTTTGCTCTATCTAGTTTAACGTTTCCTTCTTCCACTAGTTTCTTTGCAACTAAGTCTATCTCATCACCTTTTGCACCGGCCATAACAGCTATATTCTTTGCATGTAGTGACATATGTCCTTTTTGTATACCCACTGTTGATAATGCTAGTAGTGCAGCAAAGTTTTGTGCTAATCCAACGCTTGCTATTATCTCAGCTAATTCCTTGGCTGTTTTAACCCCCAGTATCTTCTTACATAGAACTGCTTTTGGATGGATGTTTCCTGCTCCACCTACTACGCCAACAGCTAATGGTAACTCTATTTCTCCTACAAGGTCTCCATCCTCACTCTTATAGTATCTTGTTAGAGAAGTATATCTACCGTTTCTAGCGGCATAGGCGTGTGCTCCTGCTTCAACTGCACGCCAGTCATTACCAGTTGCTATTAACACGGCATCTATACCATTCATTATACCCTTATTGTGAGTAGTAGCTCTATATGGATCAATTGTTGCAAGTGTATAGGATTCTAGGAATGCATCTACTACTTCTTCTCCACCTATTGTTTTTTTATCGAAAACAGCTTTTGCTTTAGCTAGTCTCTTATCAGCTAGGTTAGATAGTATTTTAAGCCTAGCTTTTCCACCTGTTAAGTCTTCTAGTATGGGTGCTAGTGCTTCAACCATTGTGTTAACAGCATTTGCACCCATGGCGTCTCTAACATCTACTATTAGATGAGTGATTATCATTTTTCCAAGTGGACTATCTAGTACTCTAGTTTCCAAATCTTTTGCTCCTCCACCTAAACCGACTAGTATCTTATCTTGGGCATTAGCAACGTCTAGTATCTCTTTCTTGTGGCTCATTATCTTCTTAATGGCTTCATCAGTATCTTCTATGCCTAGTAGCTGTATCTGACCTATCATGAGTGGTTCAGTTGCTTCCGCTTGGAATCCACCTTTCACTCTAGCCATCTTTGCTGCGTTACTAGCTGCAGCTACAACACTTGATTCCTCGATAGCCATTGGAATAATATAGTCTCTCCCATTTATTAGAAAATTAACTGCTACACCGATTGGTAGATCAAAGGTTCCAAGTACATTCTCTATCATTCTATCAGCTGTTTCAACATCCAGCATCTTGGAGAATAAACTCGCTTCCTCTTCAGTTAAGCCAGCGAATTTCTTTACAAAAGCTACTCTCTCTTCTACTGGTAGTTTATAGAAACCAGATATCTTTGATGATGGTTTATCCTCTACCACTATTTATTCCTCCTTGTTTGAGTTGTGTTTTTTGGACAGTTTTTTCTATTTTAAAATAGTTACTATGTTTCTCTACGTATTTTGACGATGATTTATTGTCTCTCTTATTTTAACAGCTAAACCATAGTTGAAGGATAACATCTCTTCTCTATTCAATAGTGTTCTTCCAACTGCTAGTAGTTTATCTTTTTTATCCACCACTAGGCATTCATCTTGTGGTCTAAGTTCTTCATCACAATCCTCTACAAATCTTGTGAACACGTTTTTTCCTTCCAGTATAAAAGGAACTGCTTCATCTTTAACAACTACTCTTAGTTTTGGAGGTGAAAAGAATTTATGTAGTCTCTCTCCTCCAGCTATCTTCAATGTGAATAATCCATCAGATGCTCTGAATGAGAGTATATGTTCTCCATTACAATACACATTTCTTATCTTACCAGTTGTTTTTGATTTCACTATTTCTACTTCCCCGTTGAGTAGAGCTGTAGATGCGTTTCTACCGAATTGTACCTCTGCTACTGCGGTTATCCTCCATTTATCTATCTTCTCCTCTACTTCCCCTCTTGCATAGTATGGTTTAATTCCTGTTTTAGTCATGTTTTGAGACCAACGGATTACCTGTTTATCTCTTAGAAACTGAGTTAATACTTGTCGAGCTATTCTCCTTGTTTCATGGTCACACTGAGAGGGGAATATTGATTGAGCAAAAGGATAGGTTTCATCTAAGGCTATTGGAACTGGTCCAAGGTTAGAATCTATGACAAACTCTATCCTCTCATCTGGCTTTAAAATCCTTTGTATCTCATCCTTATATGTTACACTATATGGTTTCTCTGCTTCTGGGAATACTATGACTTTCTTAGATAGAGGATGGTACCTTTTTAGTATTCTTCTATGCATCCTATATACTATTGGTTGATGAATAGTATGTTCACCGGTATAGAATAATGCTCTAGGTTTACTAGTAACCTCGAATCTTTCTAACCATTCTTTTATATTTCTCTTTCTAAGTTCCCGTAGTGATTCAAGTAGATACGGGTTCATTCTAGCTTTTCTTTCCACTAACTCCCAGAGTGTCCCCTCTGATATCGCATTCCTTATTTGTTTAATCTCCCCTATGCATATGTAGAGGTTATGTCTCGCAATCAATTTTATCTTCTCTTCTCTATCTAGTTTTTTAAGCTCTAATGCTGTTGTTTCACTACATACTGGGCAGTGGCATGGTAGTTCTTCTATGTCTTCTAGTTGAAGGGTGCCCCATGGAACAATGTATCTCTCTTCAAGTGCATATTTAATGTATGATGCTGAATCAAATAAGTC
>CAZCPZ010000007.1:0-14310 GCA_964499875.1 uncultured Thermoplasmatales archaeon
TACTCTTAATGCTTCTATATACACTTCTTTAATAAGTGGAAGCGCTGGGTATCTTCCAGTTATCAGAAATAAATCATTTTTTTAAGTTCCAATGAGTGATGTATCAGTATCTTAGCTAGTTTCCTCATTCTTTCATCAAACATCGATGCCACTCTTCCCTTATAGTTTCTCCCATTCCTTCAAAACAGACTCCCACTTATATTTTTTGATTCCATCTACCTCATTGAGTTTCTTTATAATCCTCTCATATCCTTTTAGAAGTGTTCTTGTTCTAATCTTTATGATGAAATCATATGGTCCAGCAGTAGCTGCAACTCTTGTTACTCCTCTTATACTCCATAGTTTCTTCATTGTATCAAGTATTGGGTAACCTGGTTTCATATTGATGAATATATATGCTTTAACGAGTGTTACTGCATATGATGTTATACCTAGTATCATTAATATGATACCTATTCCTCTAACAACGATCATCACGGGATCTAATGGGAAAGGAGGAATTATTCCAAGTGTGGAGAGTATTATTGATATTGGTATAGAGAAGATTATAGTTGTAGATCTAACTGCTTGAGTTACACTGGCTTTTCCTATACCTAACGCTCTAATATAGAGTACAAGGGAGAAAAAGGTTCCTATACCCATGAGTGCAATCCAATTAAAGAATCTGAAAGCTGATGATAAACCATTTATTAGATGACCTGTGCCACCTATATAATCATAGATCAATACCATTATAGATGTTATTAGGAAGGCAAAAGTTACATTCCAGAGCCTTATGTTAAGAGAATCATTAGGTTTACCATCTATCTTCAAAAGTTTTAGTTTCCTCTGGTAGGCAGAGGATATCATCCAACCGGGGTTTATCACTAGGAATACTATCGCTAGTGCTATAAGGTTTACTTCTCCGGAGAAACTTATTGATCCAAGTATCGCTCCAAATGTTACTATGAGAGAGGATTGAACCTCTACTAGTGTAGGCATGTCTTTCTCCGTTATTGATTCCATTACCACTAGGTATAGTATAACCATTTGTGTGAATGGTATAACTATTGATGGGTCAGCAATAATAGATAGTAGAGCATAGTATCCAATTGTTAAAACTGAGTTTCCAAAAGCTGATAGTAGTTGGTATTTGACCTCTTCTCTTCTAATCATTCTTAGATGATTAAAAGAGGGATCTATAACTCTAGCACCCAATGGTTTCCCCTTATATCTTATGGAGAAGAATATAGAGAAAATAAAGGCTACAACTACTCCTACTAGGAAACAAGCTACTCCGAAAGCCCATGGGTCGTGTATGAATAGAGAACTTATAACTGCATCTACTCCCGATGAAAGAGCAGCGATAGCAGCAGAAGTTAGAGCCAATACATAGAAGAGATATTTTTTTCTTATAATCATAAGGCTATTTCTTTCTCTATGATTTGAGTAGTTGTCTTCTCTACTCCCTCAATCATCTGTATCTTATTAGTAACATCTAGTAGCTCCTCTAGGGTATCTACCTGCACTCTCACTACTATATCATATTCTCCTGCTACAACAGATATCTTCTCTACGTGATTTATTTTTCTCATCTCTTGAATTGCTTTCTCTGATGTACCAGGTTTCAGGATCGTGAGTATATATGCTGTTACCATCACTATTTCACCGGGGGTGTTTTCCAGCGTTATCATCAAACTAGTTATAAAGTTATCTATATAGATGAGAGTTTATCCTCTAATCTATGTATTTTCCTTCTAATCTTTTCTTTATATTTCTCGTATTTCTTCTTGTGTTTCTCAAAGTTTTTCTCTGAGATCTCCCCCTCCTTGTATCTCCTCTCTATTTCTTTGAATCTCCTATGATGCATGGCTCTAATCTCGTTCAGCTCCTTGATCTTATCCTCGATTTTCTCCTTCTTTGTTCTCACATCTCTCCCCTTTTAGATCCAAGAGAAGTTTTGTAGTATATTTCTTTTATGAATCTTTCTAATAAACTAATTTTCTTCTTGCATCAAGTAATTTAATAAACCCTTCTATAATAACATCAATCCAGGAAGATGAGGTGAAATGACACAGATAGCTGATGCTCAGAGAGGTAGATTAACCGATGAGATGAAGAAGATTTCTGAGGATGAGGATGTAGATGTAGAAGTGATTAGAAGGAGAGTAGCAGCTGGTAAAATAGTTATACCTTTTAATCCACGTCACTCCCCAAGACCTATAGGTATAGGTAAAGGTTTAAGAGTTAAGGTTAATGCAAATATAGGTACGTCTAGAGAGTATTGTAGTGTTGAAGAAGAATTAGAGAAAGCAAAGGTTGCTATTGAGGCTGGTGCTCATACTGTTATGGATCTATCAACTGGTGGTGATCTTAATGAGATAAGGAAACGTCTACTGGAGATCGTTGATGTACCATTTGGAACTGTTCCAATATATCAAGCAGGTATAGAAGCTATTGAGAAACATGGTGCCATAGTGGAGATGACTGAGGATGATATGTTCAACACCTTTGAGTTACAAGCAAAACAAGGTGTTGATTTTGCAGTAGTGCATGTAGGTGTTACGAAGGAGAGTGTTTTGAGACTAAGGAGACAGAGAAGGGTTATACCAATGGTTTCAAGAGGTGGAGCTTTCCATATGGCGTGGATTCTCCACAACAATGAGGAGAATCCCCTCTACAGAAACTTTGATTACCTACTTGAGTTAGCAAGAGAGTATGATGTAACTCTTAGTCTTGGAGATGGAATGAGATCGGGAGCGATTTATGATTCCAATGATAGAGCTAAATTCCAGGAGTTACTCATTATAGGTGAACTAGTTGAGAGGGCTAGGGAGAAGGGTGTGCAAACTATGGTTGAGGGACCAGGTCATATGCCTTTGAATGATATTCAATCAAATATAGAGGTGATGAAGAAGGTTACAGGGGAAGCTCCTTACTTTGTACTAGGTCCACTTGTAACAGATATAGCTCCTGGTTATGATCATTTCGTTGGAGGTATCGGTGGAGCACTTGCAGGTTTCTTCGGAGCGGATTTCCTATGCTATGTTACACCTGCTGAACACCTCTCTCTACCTGATAAAGACGATGTGCGAGAAGGAGTAATCGCTACTCGTATAGCAGCTCATGCTGCTGATATAGCAAGAGGTATTGATAGGGATAAAGACCTAGTTTTCAGTAGAGCAAGAGAGGCTCTTGATTGGGGGAAGATGTTTTCTCTATGCATTGACCCAAAGAAAGCTAGGGAGTATCGTACTAGGAGAGCTCCAGTGGAGGATACTAGGGCTTGTTCAATGTGCGGTAAACTCTGTGCCATTGAGATTGTAGAAAAGTATCTCCGCGAAGAATCTACAGATGAGTTATAGATAGAATAAAAGAAAAGGTTTAAATGAGGAGATATCCATTCAAATCAGGAGGTAGAAAGCATGGTATACACATATGAGGGATGGACGCTATATATGAGGGATGTAACTCTTAAAGGTGGGAAGAAACAGAGGATATACTTCTTCAGTAAACGTACACCAAAGAGTGGTACACCTTGTGATAAACCTGAGGGTTACGTTGTTGGAGTTAATAAGAGAACTGGTCTCCCATATTTAAAGAAGAAGTAGCCTCAATAAGTTTTCTTCTTATCCCTCCTCTTTTTTTATCTTATTGTCATTGGGTATCCCCCTATTTTCAAACTGGGGTCACCGAATAACTCCCATTGTTGAACCATTTTAACATCCATTCTATCATTGTTACCTAGGAATCTATGCATATATTCTGTTATGGTCTGCCCATGGTTTAAACCTAGTACTGTTTGATGTTCCTCTCCATAGAGTTGAAAAAAACGAAGCTCCAACCATCCATCTAATACTTCCAGGTAATCTGCTACTCCATTGAAATCTTGGTCATCTACTCCATGTGTTCCTAATCCTGTATTTGCAATAGCTGCAATAGCACCTCTCTCTATTTCACTTGTTAACCACCAAGCCCAACAGTTGGGTACCCATTCCATATACCAGAATCCACCCATACTTCCAGGTTTTGTACTAAAATAGTGTAAACCTTCCTTTAAGAAACCTTTTATAAACATGCTAAGTGAGACATCGAATTCACCGTTATGACATCCTCCAACAACCACTATAGGGTACCTCCCTCGGTTTCTAAGGGATACCATGTCTCTGATAGAGTACCCTGTTGTCCAATTCTTTCCTTCAGGTGGATAATGGGTATTCCACGAAGCAGGGTTACCGTGTCCAACGAAGTATGCGAAGCCGCATCCTTTATTAAACATAGAGTTTACAGATTCCCCATTTATGTCTCCTTGAGATGCATAGACTTTCATAGGAGTGAAACCTGGCATAACCTCAGCTACTTCTTCACATATTAATTCCCCTTCATTGAATCCACAGTTATCATCATAAGAATCTCCTCCAACTAGTAATAGGTTTCTAAACCAGGTTGAACCCCATGTATCCTCCTCATAGTTTATAATCTTCCTAATTATTATTCTTACTTCTTCTATGCTTCTACAAGGTAGTCTTCCAAGGTATACATCTGGATAGAGATCCACTTCTTCTCTAAAAGTTGAGTTCCATGATGAAAATATATTATCGTTATTGGAATCCCAACTGGAGAATCTTCCTTCATTATCATATATATCTGCATAGTATAGATCAGATATAAACGAAGCTTCTACATACTCTTGATCCCCCTCTCCAGGTGTAACATGACTATACCTAACAGGTAGATTCCAAACTGGTTTCTGTCCATCTAATCCACCTACTAGTAAAACATATTTTATACCCCACTCCTCGATTGCTTTTCTGATGAAATATTTGATTTTCTCTTGTAGATCTCTACCATTAGATATCTGTTGTTTAATCTCCTCAACTGAAACAAGTTTTGTTTTAACTCCATGAGACCCCTTATGATCCACTAGTGGTTGAAGTGGTTTAACAAAGGAGGATGGAGAAATTATTAACAGATCATACACAGGTGGAGTAGGGAAACTCTTTTCTCCATCTTTATATGTTACATCCACCGTTATATCTGAGATAAAATATATTTGATTTTTATCACAGTTATATCTAATGGGGTGTACTCTTAATACAAAGAAGGTTTTATGTTCCCCATAAGATAAACCACCACCGGTGTGGTAGGTGATCCAATCTTCCGGAAAAAAAGGTTCCTCTCTAGTTGCTCCTAGTGTTTGGTATCCATCGACTCCTTGTTTCCTCCCACTGACTAATGGTTTCGTTAGATTAAAAACCACTGGTGTTGAGTGAGAATATTTTACATCTAGTATCTTGGTTCCAAATTGGTACTCTATAACTTCTACTCTAAGAGGAATCACAGGGTGATTAGGTGAAACTAGATTAAGGTTTGTTCCATTTACTCTTACAACTATGGACCCTCCATGTATCTCCAGTGTGGGAGCGGAGAAATGAAATTTTAATCGAGTATGATGTTCTCCTTGTATCGCGTATACTTCAGGTATAACTATATTATTAACTGAGAGTACAATTAATAAACCAATGAGTATAGCAGATACATTATAGAAACTTGTTTTATTTTTATCCATTTTTACCAAATAGATAGTTATTTTCTATCGGTTTTTATTCTTTGCTGTTAATGTTACTGAATCGTAGGAATATTTATTTATATGAAATCTATTATATTTACTGGTATCTAAAGGTTTCCTCCTCAGGAGGATTAAAACCCGGTATAGGGGGAGAGCAAGAGATGAAGAAGAGAATAATCCTAGGTATCTATATAGTGGTCATGGTTTTTTTCCTATCTGGATTAAATAATGTTTATGTTGCTCATCCAATGAAAAAACAAGAATTCAAGTTGATACCAATCGAGAAAAGTCTTCAGGAAGCGGAGAATTTCAAATTAGTAGAGTTACCTCACTCAGCATCACCTCCCGTTAGACCTCTACCTCTTGATATCCCGGTAACAATGGAGGAAGGCGTTCAAACATATCCTTCAATAGAATCAGATTATAGAAATGATCCAATTCTCCTCTATGCTTCTAATGAAGTAGACCCCTTCAATTTTGATATATACATTAGGAGAGCTACTAACGAGGGTAAGAAGTGGCCGGAACATAGAATATGGGTTTGGAGAAGTGAAACAACTGATGTGAAACCAGTTATATCCATGATGGAAGGGGGTAATAGGGCTTTTGGAACACATGAGGTTGAGGAAGCAGATCCCTACTTGTATCTACATGAGTATCCAGATATAGATAACCCTGGTAGCTGGAGGATGTACTTTTTTGATCTAAGTCCAGAGAGTAGTTATGTTGAGGAAACTGCTATAGCAACGTATGGTCAAGAAACTATCGCTCTTGGCTGCATCGTTGATATGAGTTACCACGAATACAACCTAGAGGAAACGTTGATGATAATCTGGAACACTCAAGGAGGTAGAGATGTATGGCCTGGTTTATTCTTGATTAACACTGATGAGAGTGGTAAGGAGTATCCCATAACACATGTTTCTGCAGCTGCTGGTAAAAAGATCTTCTTTGCTTTCCAGCAGAATGATCCAGATGGCGGTAGCGATGTGTTTGTGGCCTATGCTCCTAGTGATAATCCCGTTTTTGAAAACTGGAGGATAAGCTACCCTGCTGCTGGGGTTGAGAATGCTACTCATCCCTATATTGATGCCAGTGAGAAATATGCTTACCTAGTGGTTCAGGAGGAGAGGAATGGTAACCAAGATGTTGTTTGTTATACTTCTACAACTGGTTCTCTTTGGAGGAAGAGGATTATAGCTTCTTCTCCAGAAGACGAGTTATACCCAGTAGTAGCAGCTAATGGAGAAGAAGCTATATGTTTATTCATCAAGAATAGTAACCTCTATAAGTCGCAGACAGATGATGGAGGTATTACTTGGAGTGAACCAGAGTTGGTGAACGATGTAGATGGAACAGTTATTAGTGAGTATAAGAGTCTTGATGTAGAGGGAGTATGGGGTGTTTGGACTGATAATAGAGATGGTGATGATAATCTCTATTTTGATGAAGTAGGTGCCTCTCCTGTTCTCTCTATAGAGGATATCTCTGGTGGTTTTACAGTTAAAGCAATTATATCCAACTTTGGGACAGCTCCTGCAGAGAATGTGAAATGGAAGATTAGCTTAGAAGGAAATGTTATACCTGAGAGTAAGACGGGTTTCATACCGCGTTTAGATCCCGGTGAAAGCGTGACAGTTAAAACAGATTTCATACTTGGATTTGGCCCAGTTACTATAGAAGTTACAGCGGATTACATAAAGAGGGAGGTAGAGGGCTTTGTATTCGGAAGTTACTTAGTGGTATACTCCTAACGTGTAAGGTGAGCTAGTAGAAATGTTTAAATTAAAATAACTTATTATATATGAATTAGATTAAAAATCTATGGTATTATAGGTCTTCAGGAAAACCTTGAAAGGGGGCGAATATGAGAGTTATCCCTCAACACCTGTTTACATATATGGTGATTCTCCCTTTAATATCCACTGTGATTCTAGGTGGTGGGGGTCACCATGAACCTCCTAGGGATTCAATGGGTAGAACATGGATAGTTGATAATGAGGGTGACGGTGATTTCACTACTATACAAGAAGCTATAGAGTACGCTGAGGCGGGGGATATAATACAGGTTTACAGTGGTCATTACCATGAGAATATTATTGTGAATAAGAATGATCTACTTATAGAGGGGAAAGACTACGAGTTGGGTAGAGGGAATGATAATGGGAAACCAATTATAGATGGAGAGGGTAATGGAAGTGTTGTAACCATAATAGGAGAAGGAGTAACGTTAACTGGTTTCCTATTACTGAACAGTGGTTTCTCCCGTCAGGATGCGGCTATTAAATTATCTGCTCGCTATCAAACTATAATGAGTAATACAATTAGAGGTAACACTAATGGAATTTTAATTGAGAAACCATCTAAGAAGAATATTATTTTCGATAATGATATCTCTAGTAACAGTATTGGTATACTCATTCATGAGGCACCTGAGAACAAAGTTACTTGGAATCTCATAGAATCTGGTTCCGTTGGGGTATATGTTGATTCTTCATCATATAACTCTTTTTCAAATAACACTATCTCTGATATGAGACATGGTGTATACGTTACTTCTTCTACTTATAATAGTTTTATTAATAATACTTTATCTGGCAATATTTATGGTATATATCTTAATAGATCAAGTATAATCACTATCAGTGGGAACATTCTCTCAGAAAACATTTATGGTGTCTATCTAAACTATTCTAGTACTGGTAACACTGTTTCCAATAACTTTATTGAAAATAGTAATCAAACAGGTTTAATGGTAGATGGATCTAGTGGTAACACTCTACTTCGAAACTATATAGATGGTAACCTCATAGGGATACACATTGAATCCTCTACCTATACTACTATAGCTAGTAATACCTTGGAAAACAATATTCAAGGTATTATGCTTAACTATTCCAGTATATCAACTATCACTGAGAATACTGTTATAGGTTCAACAAAGGGTATTTCGATTAATACCGGTAGGGATAATATAGTTTCTAAGAATACTGTTGAATCAGCAGTATTTGGAGAAAGTATACTCTTTATAAAAGTATCTCATAGTAGTGTTTCTAAGAATACTCTATCTGGATCAGGTATATCCTTGTATGGTTCCAATGATGTAACTATTTCGGGTAACACTATAACAGGTGCTCTCAACGGTATATACCTCAACCAGTCTTGTAATAATACTCTATCATCCAATACAATAAGTAATAGTAATTTTGATGGGGTCTATCTTGGTTTCTCCTGTCAGGGTAACTCTATTTATCATAATAATTTTATAAACAATCAGAAGAATGCTCATGATAAAGGCAATAATTCTTGGGATAATGGTTATCCTAGTGGCGGGAATTATTGGTCTGATTATAGAGGTGAGGATAACTATCATGGTCCTAATCAGGATCAACCTGGAGGAGATGGGATAGGTGATACGCCTTATAGAATCCCTGGTGACTCTAATATAGATAGGTATCCTCTTCTACATAAGTGGGGTGCACCAGATAAACCTAGTACACCAGAGGGTCCATCTGTTGTTAGACCGGGGAAAACGTATTATTACTCGACCTCTACTACGGATCCAAATGGTGATAAAATCCAGTATGGTTGGGATTGGAATGGTGATAAACTAGTTGATGATTGGACAAGGTTTTATAGTTCTGGTGAGAAGGTAACGGTTTCTCATAGTTGGTCGGAGGAGGGAAATTATATAGTATATGTTAAAGCTAAGGATATCCAGGGTGCTGAGAGTGAGTGGAGCGATCCATTACCAGTGAGCGTGGAGTACAAGTTGTTTCCTCAGTTTATATTTGAAAAACTACCCATTTTGAAACTATTCTTCTCCTAAAAAAACTTATTTTCACTAAAATTTTTTTCGATACATTTATACATGGTTTATAGTTCCCTTTTATTGTCAATATTAGTAGGAGGGTTAAGGTTGACTTTAGAGTATAAGATAACAGGTGATAATCTTCAATTAGTTACGATTCAGTTGCAGCCTGGACAGAAGATTTACGCTGAAGCTGGTTCGATGGTTTATATGAGCGGAAACATTGTTATGGAAGCAAAGATGAGAGGGGGTTTACTTAAAGGACTTGGTAGGAAACTAGCTGGTGAGACGATGTTTCTAACGGAATTCACTTCCTCTGGCGGTACAGGTATAGTTGCTTTTGGGGGGAATGCACCTGGTACTATTAAACCTCTTAATCTAACGGAGGGTAAATCATTTCTCGTCCAAAAAGATGCTTTCCTAGTAGCAGAGGATAGTGTTGATTTGAGTTTAGCTTTCCAGAAACGTCTTGGAGCAGCTTTCTTCGGTGGAGAAGGTTTCATACTTGAGAAACTAACTGGACCTGGAACAGCTTTTATACATGCATGTGGAGATTTCGTTGAATTCAACTTGGAATCAGATCAAATATTAAAAGTAGATACTGGTAGCGTAGTTGGTTGGGAGGATACAGTGACCTTTGATATAGAGAGAGTTAAAGGTATAAAAACCATGTTCTTTGGCGGAGAAGGAATATTCTTAACAACTCTCAGGGGACCCGGTCATGTGATACTTCAATCAATGAGTCTTGGAAACCTTGCTTCAGCGTTACAACCTTTTATGCCTCAGCATAGCTCTACATCTGGAGCAACAGGTGGTTTAGCAGGAACCTTATTGAGGGAGACACTAGGTAGATGATAAAAGGTTTACTATCAGCAGTGTTAGGGGCATTAATAATAGCCGCTATCATAGTGGGTTTAATCTATATCATATTTAGTGGTATAATACTCTGGGTTGCTAAGGTTCTACTCATAGGTTTCATATTTGCAGTTATAGTATTATTTTTAGTATTCTTCATCTTCATATTGATAGCAATAATAGTATTATTCTACTATATTGTGGAGAAGAAACCAACTATCACACCAGGGGAATATAACCTGGATATGGAGAAAGGCAAGCATGAGGATGACTCCTATAAATAAAGGAGTGTCTTATTCTCTATGTGGCTCTATTATAACTTTAATGGATTTATCTGCTGCTGCTACAAGTTGAAACCCCTTCTGTGTTTCTTCTAATGGTAACCTGTGCGTTATCATATCTTTAACTTTTACTTGTTTTGATTTAATTAACTCGATGGCTTCTAGTAGATCTAAACCTGCTGCCGCATAAGTAGAAACGATCTTAACTTGTTTATTCCATATGTTAAATAGATCAATTGATATCTTCTCACCTGGTTTTGTTGGTGCAAATAGTAGTAGTGTTCCACCTGGTTCCACTAGTTGAAAAGATTGTTCAGCTGCAGATAATGCACCAGTGCATAGAACAACGAAATCTGGTAGTCTCCCTTTATTCTCTCTCCTTATTTTTTCTGAGATGTTTTCATCAGCATGTATTGAGAGATCTGCTCCCATCTTCTCAGCCATCTCGAGTCTAAACCCATTTATATCTGTTGAAAAAACCTTTGAAGCACCTAATGCCTTGGCGAGTTTTATAGTTAATAAACCTGCTATCCCACTTCCAATAACCAGTATTGTTTTTGTTGGAGTGAAACCTGCTAGTCTAAAACCTCTTACTACGCAACCTAGGGGTTCAATAAATGTTCCTTCTTCATAGCTTATCTCATCTGGTAGTAGGAATGTTCCTCTATCAACATTTATAGATGGAACTCTTATATATTCAGCAAATCCACCTGGATAAAAATTTGTTGAGTGTAACGTTTTGCATAGAGTGTGTTTCCCGTTTAAACAGAAACGACAGGTGTTACATGGTACATGATGTGTAACAAAGACTCTATCTCCAACTTTGAATTTTTTAACTTCATCTCCAACTTTGATTATCTTCCCTGTAACCTCGTGACCTAATACTCTAGGTGCTTTTTTTATTCTATACCACTCCATTACATCGCTTCCACATATACCACTTGCCATGACTTTTAGTAGAAACTCGTTTTCTTGTATCTCAGGTACTGGTTGCTCCTCTATTCTAACGTCATTGTTGTTATAGTACATCGCTACTTTCATTGTCCTCATATCAACTAACCCTCTCTTATTCTCATCATGTTATGGGAATCACTCTTTTTCTTAAGCTATTCGTTGATAGAGTTGTTTGAGGAATTCTTACTTCTTATTTTTTGATTCCTCTTCAAATAAGTTGTATGCTTCTTTTGGTGTATAGTTTTCATGTACTATTGCTCTAACTGCTTTGATCATTGCAACAGGGTTACTACTCTGGAAGATGTTTCGGCCCATATCTACACCTATTGCTCCAGCTTGTAGTGCATCGTATGCCATCTGAAGTGCATCTTTCTCAGGTATCTTCTTTCCACCAGCTATAACAATTGGAACTGGGCATGTTTCTACTACTCTCTCAAAGTTCTCGCAGTAATAGGTTTTAACCATACTGGCACCAAGTTCTGCAGCCATTCTAGATGCAAGTGATAGATACTTAGCATCCTTCCCAAGTCCTCTACCCACAGCAGTAACAGCTAAAACTGGTATACCATATCGGTTTGCTTCATCAATATATTGAGTCATACCTAGAATGGTGTCTCTCTCAAAGGGTTGACCAACTAGTATAGAGAATGCTACAGCTGCAACGTTTAAACGAATAGCATCCTCAATGGATACAATTATTCCCTCATGTAATAGGTTTGTTTCATTGAGAATACTGGTTCCACCAGATACTCTTAGACATATAGGTATATCTACATCTGGTGGTATATAGTTTCTAAGAGCTCCCCTAGTTGGCATAAGTACATCTGCGTATGGTAGAAGTGGTTTAACAGTTTCTCCAAGGTTTTCTAAACCTGTTGTTGGACCCATGAAGTATCCGTGATCAACTGCTAGCATTAGTGTACGTCCATCCTTCTTGATTATCCTGGAGAGACGGTTTTTCATTCCCCAATCCATAATTATATCGCCTCCAAGGTATCCTAAATAATAGGGGAGGTTATTAAACTCATTGGTGGATGAATCCCGTTTTAAGCAATCTTTTTATGTAGACTTTGTTTACCTACTCAACACTGAATCTAATATTGGGGGATTAAGAGATGTCAGTTCTTGAAGGATTAGAACCTAAGCTTGTATGGAAACATTTCGATGAGATCCGTAAGATCCCGCGTTGCTCTAAACATGAGGAGAAGATTAGGGAGTATATCACTGGTTTCGCAGAGAAACATGGTTTCAAAACTAAGACTGATAAAGCAGGGAATGTCGTTGTAATTAAATCAGCTGCTCAAGGTATGGAGGATAAACCAACAGTTGTTCTCCAAGCTCATATGGATATGGTTTGTGAGAAAAACAAGGATGTGGAACATGATTTCTCCAAGGATCCCATCAAGCTTAAGAAAGATGGAGATAAACTCATGGCTGATGGTACTACTCTAGGTGCAGATGATGGAATAGGAATCGCAACTATACTAGCTATCCTAGAAGATGAGTCTCTTAAACTAGGGGAAATTGAAGCCTTGTTTACTGTTGATGAAGAAACAGGTCTCACAGGAGCATTTGCTTTAGAGAAGGATATGTTAACTGGTAGAATCATGCTTAATCTTGATAGCGAGGATTTCGGTGTTATCACAGTAGGATGCGCTGGAGGAGGGAACTCTGAGATAACTTTACCGATAAAGAAGCAGAAGATTGAAGATAAACTAACCCATATTAAGGTACAAGTCTCAGGTCTCCGAGGAGGTCATTCTGGAGTAGATATCCATGAGCAGAGAGGGAACGCTGTTAAGATACTAGCGAGGCTACTTTGGAAAGCCTCTCAGGAGTATAACTACTTCTTAATAGATATACAAGGAGGGGATAAACACAATGCTATACCCAGGGAAGCTTATGCGTGTTTAGCTGTTAAACCAGATGATAAAGATAAATTAGTTACTCTACTGCAAAAAGAAATTGAGGTTATCAAAGAGGAGATTAAACCAGTTGATCCAAAACTAACACTCAATATAGAAGATGTCTCAGCTGATGGTGAATTTTTAGATTCTCAATCTCAGGATTCATTGATAAATCTACTTCATGCATTACCACATGGTGTCCAGAAGATGAGTTATGATATACCTAATCTAGTTGAAACCTCAACGAATCTTGCAAGTGTACATCTAAAAGAAGACTCAGTGGTTATTCTACTCAGCTCTAGGAGCTCTGTTATGTCGGAGCTCCATGATCTTAGAAGTAGGATAAAAGCAATGGCAACCATGGCAGGTGCAAAGGTATCAGAGGATGAACCATACCCTGGTTGGAAACCCGATCTTGACTCCTCGATACTCAAACTGTCAAAGAAGGTTTTCAAGGATTTATATGGTAAAGAACCAGTAGTGGAAGCGATACATGCTGGTTTAGAATGTGGTATAATCGGAGAGAAATTCCTTGGGATGGATATGATATCCATTGGTCCAACAGTGAAACACCCGCATTCACCAGAGGAGTACGTGGAGATAAGTACAGTGGAGAAATTCTATAAATATGTTGTAGAGATCCTTAAAAACCTCTAAAACCCTGCTCCTCCTCTTTTATTTTTATAAACCTTCTGTGTTTTGTTAAATATGGTATATAGTATGAGACTAACCATACTATACTTGGTTGTAGTATTATTACTTGTCCCTTCGTTTACAAGTGGTTATCAAAGTGGATGGGTTGAGAAGTATGGTGATGTAACAATTCTACATCTTGAGGGTTCATACTATGAGATGGGCTATCAACATGGTTCACTATTGAAAGAAGAGTGTAGGGAGAATCTCAGAGCGTTTCTTAATTTCTCTAAATTTTTTGGTTATAGCTACGATGATTTC
>CAZCPZ010000008.1:0-13925 GCA_964499875.1 uncultured Thermoplasmatales archaeon
ATTATCATCTTAGTTATAATCTGGGTGTTTAAGACGGATAAACTTATCACGGGAGTAATGGGTTGGAAAAAGAAACGTTTTCAAGAATAAAAGTTTTATCTAAAAAGTTACCAGCGATTTTATAGTATAAGATAAAATTAAATCGTCGGAGGAAATAATGAGTAACACATTTAACCCTTTTGAATGGGATCGTATTGGAGCATAGACTTGGTGGAAAAGATTTTCCTACTACAAGCGTGAGGAAGTTGACTTAGGTACCAGAGAGATTTTAAGGTAGGCTGTGGTATCTTCATAGTTTAAAGGGATGAGAGTTAGCGACAAGAGACGAACCATGTTACACTTGTGAGGATAGAAAATAGTTTCCTAAAAACATCTCCTAAGGGAAACATCATGATACTAAGAGTGTTGCAGCAAATTTAACTTTTTGGGGTGGTCTTAGATAAAACTTTATTTCTATTCACGGCAAGGTGAATAAAAAGAATTTTTATTCATATGTAAATAAAAATTAATCTTTGTTAAGACTAAGGGAGAAGAGGATAAACAGCTATCTTAAAAACGTCAGTAGAGATAACTACTAAGGAAAATGATTACAAAAACTTAGACGGAAGGAAGCCTATTAAATCTACAAAAATATTACGTGATACAAAAACCTTGGATCACGCCACTTAGCCTGTTATCAACTCAAATTATGTTTCTTCGCGGGAGGGACAAGAGGGGTTAATATGTCAAGAAAATCAAAGGAGGAACACTTGAAGAGGACACCTGTGAAAAAAGTATTGATTTCAAAATTATTTCTCTCGCCTCTATTCACTGATATGTTTAATTTATTTTTTGATTACGAAGAGATCTTCATTAGATGGTTTTTCAACCAGCTATACAAACCCATTGCATATGAGTTAAGTGGCAGAATTAAAGATAAAGGTTCATTATTGGATGTTGGCTGTGGAACAGGTTGTCTATTATTTGAGATTCACAAACTCAATAAAGAAGCTAACCTAATCGGGATAGATATCTCTAGATCTATGATAAGGAAGGCAAAGAAAAAGTTAAAAAAGCTAGGGTATGAAAATATTAATTTCTTTGTAAATAAACCAACTAAGATCCCTTTTAAAGATAATGCGTTTTCAAATGTCACTTCAACTTTTTCTTTTCATCTATGGAGTGAACCTGTGATAATGCTAAATGAAATACACCGTGTTTTAGAGAAGAATGGTGAATTTACAATCTACGATTTCAATGGCGATGATAAATATGAAGAGGAGAATCTGAGATACATTGAGAGTTGTGTAAAAGAGGCGCCTCTACTCGTGAGGAAGATAGTCACTGAGGATGCCCGATGGGATTATACCTTATTGGGTGTTTATGATCCAAATGAGTTAAATGAAATCGTAGAGAAATCGTTGTTCAAAACCGCTGATATAAAGGTAAGATCTATATGTGACTCTGGAAATAATTTTCTTATCGAAGCTACGTTGATAAAAGAATAGGGAATATATCTAGCTGAACCTAGATTTCATACACCTCTCCCGTAATGATATTGGCATTCTCCATCTATTCTCATCTAGTGGGTTGGGGGAGGTATGCAAGGGTATGGAAGATTTTTTATTAGTTCCTGGTAGTATTTATCAATCTTTTTACGATGTTTTTTCAATGCCCCCCTGGATAGGGCCTTAGATTCAATTCAATTGTAAACACATTCTCTTTTTCTACTTATAGCTAGAAATGATTTTTATGAATTAGAGGGGTAGAGGTCTACAATGTATTCTCTATTTGGTGTATAAATGTGTAGATAATGTTTTTCTAACTTTACATTATCACTGATGTAGGGTAACACTTTTTCCATGTCATAGTAGTATGAGGCCCAATTGATTTTTCTTGTTACATTGGAGAAGTGGAGGATGTCTTTCTCTATGCATAAAATATTTGTTCCTGCTGTATAAGTGACATTCCAAATTCCATCATGATATGTAGAGGCCAGTGTTGCATGTTCTTTCTCTATTTGTTTACGAAACACTTCGAAATTATTATATTCTCTACTGTTTCCAATTCTGAATATAAACCCCGTTTTGATGTTATTCTCGATGAATTCCTGTTTCTCTCCCCTGTAAAGGTATATAGCTAGTCGTCCTATAGTATGTGAGTTATAGAGGTATCCTTCATTCATGATCTTGTATATCGGTTTAAAACCATATACTCCATCTGAGGGTAATATCTGTACCGCAACATAGGTTTGATTCTCCATGATATATAGGATATCATCTTGAGAAATTGCTATTTCACATTTACCCTGAAGCATTTTTGTAATATCTTTATTATTTAGGTAGATACCATCCACGTTTATTGGAAAAAGAACGTTAGATGTTACACAATCACCTGTTGCCTTTTGTTCACCTAGATCAAGGTCAAAAAGAATAATTGCAGTATCACGGTATTGGAGGCTATTAGATCTGGTGTGAATATGGACTCCATGGAGTTTCCCTGGGGTAAGCTCATATGGAAAATCATTGTTTACTATAGCAGGTAGAATGCTGATTAGATCTTTTTCTGTACCGAGTATATCGATGGCAAGTGGTTTATCACTACCACCATAATAGGAAGATGAACCCATAATAAAGTCATCCCCAATAAACAGATATTCATCTTCCCCATCATCCACTCCCCACCGATGGTATAATTCGTTCTCCTTGATAGAGGTTAGCTCATACACATAGGATGAAGGAATGTATTCTACAGTTGCAGCTCTCCCGATTACAGGATCCGATTTTGGTTTCACATCGCTAAGTCCATATAACCATAAGTCTCTGGTTATCCCTCTTCTATATCCCATTGGGGAGGTTACTACTTCGTAGTCTCTACTTCTTGCTCCACATAATAGACCACCATAGCCATACCAATGAAGAATGATGTCTACCCAGAGGAAATCTAGCCATGCCAAAGCTTTTCTTTGAACATTTGGATCCTCAGTTAACTCTGCTAAATTACATAGAGAATAGTGATCAACTGCATAATAATTCGGTGAATTGAATTCATGCCATGGGTAGTTAAGACTGAATTTGATCCATCTATCAAATGCATCTTTTCCCACCGTGATAACATCCTCTCTATCACAAATTTCTCCTCCTACTATGAGGAGAAGGATATATTGAAGAGCAAGATTGGTGTGACCTATAACATCTTCTTTTTCTATCTGAGGGTACCAATTTTGTAATACTGCATCACATGCTATGGAAAGGCTACCTATTAAATCTCTTTTTGTTTCATTTTTTAATAAATCCGGATGTTTTTTTATTATCCATAGGAGAGGAGGAAAATTAAATATGTCAAACTCGGGGTTAGGCCAATTCACAGTGTTAGGATGAATGTAGCTTCCATAGGCAGGAGAAGATTTATTTGTCTCTTGATGTAGAATTACATTAGCAACAATTTCATCTACGCGATAGGTATAGATATTTCTATAGGAGAGAGCCATTGCGTAATACAATACCTCTCTATAGCTCCATACATTTCCAAGATTAAGATCCTTTGTAACATTATTATAAAGATGGTTTTTCTCTACATCTTGAATAAATTCATCTAATATTTGTTCTCGTCTTTCTTTTACATCTACCTGGAAATAGTAGATAAAGATTTGGAGATACCCAGTCTCATCTTCTCGGGTATATGAAATTTTTCTTCCATCTGGAGACCATCTGGGGTTATAATGATGAGCAGGATAAGTTGTTAATTGCCTTTCTACTCCACCATTTGAAGAAATTATATACAACTGTTGAAATTCATTGGGTCGTGTATACACAATCCACTTTCCATTTGGAGATATCCGAGGGTTTTCATGCGTAAACGGTGTGTGGGTTAGCTGGACCTCACGAACACTATTTACATATTTTTTATAAATCTGAGGTTTTAGAATATCTCCTTGTCCAATTTTGTATTCATACACTAGCCATCCTCCATCTACTGAAATATCTGGTTTCCTGTGTACTCCTGGTATATAAGTAATTGGAATCTCTTTTCCTCCAGTAACTGGAATCCTATATAGTTGCTCTCCAAGCAAAGTTTGTTTCTGATAAATGATCCATTTACCATCAGGACTCCATATCGGAGAATAGTGATGATGGTTGTCAAATGTAAGAGGGATTTCTTCTCCTCCATTAGTAGAGATTTTATAAATCTGATAATAGTTATATTTCCCTATACGGGTATATACAATCCATTTACCATCAGGAGAAAATGTAGGGGAGAAATGATCTACAGATTCATTTGTCAATATAGTTTCTTTTCTTTCATCAACGTTTATCAAACACAGCTGATAAACACCTTTCTTTTTTTTCTTCGCAAACAATCCATTTACCATCTGGGGACCACGCAGAGGGGGAAACTAATCTATGGTGGAAGGAGGTATTAGTGAGTATAATCTCCTCGCCACTAATAATATCTAGCATGTATATTTCCTGAAAACCTATAGAGTTATTTCGATGATAACATAGTTTTAAACCATCTGGAGACCACTGCGGGGGGCCATGATCAAAAGGTGAAAATGTAAGTTGCTTCTCATCTACTATTATATCATTTGTAATTTGCAGAGAATTTATTGATTGTGGTAAGTTCCAAGTGTTAGAGGAAAAGAATAAACCTACTAATAGCATTGTTACCAAGGCTTTTTCATTCATTTTTAAATCCCCACTTGCTTTATTCCTGGTGAACAGTTTTTTTATCAAAAATAGAGAATAAAAGGAGGGGTTTCTTTCGCTACTTCCTAGGAGGGCATGGATTCAGAGGATGCCACGTTGTGGAACCCTGAGGAGGTAGGAGAATAACAGGTATAACATAGAAATCTCTGTTGTTTTCAATATTTACAATTCGAATATAATCACTATATCTCTTCTCCTCGTTTGGAGCAACTACTGAAACTTCTACTACTATACTATTTCCAGATGTAAGGTTATCACCATAGGGTGGAGTAAACGTCCATTCACCCCAATCTGGATAAGATGTTATCTTCCAACTAAGCATAGAGTTTGCTACTCCAATATTTTTAATGACAAAACTTCCAGTAAGAATCTCACCTGGTTTCACATTCTTCCACATCAACTCTCCATCACAATCCAGATCAGAACCAGAGGGCCCTCCATACCATAAGATGATGTTCATATCATTTTCTCGTTTTTCTCTCGCTTTCTTATGTACCTCTTTTATACCATCTAGGAATTCATTATAGATTTTATCCCTCCAAGGATCATATATTCCCCAATTCATATATTGGGTGCATCTCCTCCATATCTGCCACCAAGGTGCGTATTGAGGACCATGATCACAGGCAGCATGCATAAACAATCCTAATCCTCCGTTTTCAACGATAGAGTCAATTGCTATCCCCATCATGCGAACCCTTTCACTTTGATTACTCACCTGAGGATAAGTAGTGGAAGTATAACGCTCATATAAATCACGTTTATGACCTTCTTCAATACTTTTCTCTCTTTCATAGAGATTAGCTTGAAAACCTGTTTCAGATAACATCACCGTGACAGACTTATTCGTCTCTGCAGAGAGAATTTCTTCGTACATCTTTAGTTTAGAGCCGATCTGCCTCGCTTCTTTTTCGCTGTAAAAATAATCATTTATACATATCACGTCGACTCCTGCTTCGATGTTATAGATGAATGCATCCCTTATGATCTGCGGAGTCATCCAATTCCAAGTTACCTCACTGGGGTTATCTAGTTCTGCACAGTATTTATTTGAGAATATTAGCCAGTGTGGAGCGTATTCCTTTATCGCAGAGACCATGACATCAATGAATCTATTATGAGCCGCAACCCAATTTTCTTTGGTTATATTGAGATCTTTCCAATGCCAGAATATTTCATTTTCTAGGAAACATCCAATGCATAATGGATTATCCTGGGATTTCTCAGTGATTTCTCTAACCTTCTCCCTTGTCTCAATTGCCCATTCATCTGTCATTATTTCTTCCCATGAATATTCTGGAGGCCATCCCTCCTTTGGTTCCACATCAAAACAATATATGAAAGGTATTCTATTGCAACATTGACTGTCCATACCTAAAGTTGTATATCCAGCATCTAATAGTATATCAGTGAATTTCTCTGTTATCTCCTGCCAGGGGTTTCCCCTGGGTAGTTCACCTAGAAACCTATGAAGACCGTTTTGGGAGCATCTACTCTCCCAGTTATTTGGATGAAGATACTGTATACCAAATATCATCATATAGCTGCCGGAGAGTAAGCCTAGTCGATCGTCTACAGGTGCTTTTAGAACAGTGCAGTTATTTTTCTTTATCAACTCCCATCCTTGTTGCATTGTTCTATTCTCTACCATTGAACTGGTAATCATTGCATTATCGATTATCGAAAATGGTTTTTTAACAAAGTCTCCTAGGTTAAATAAGGCCATTGGGCTTATGCTTATACTAAGCACCACACCAAAGATTAAATATTTTTTATAAATTCTATTAGATTTTAACGGTGGTTTGTTTCTTCTCATTTCTATTCATCTCCACAAAATTAGACTATCCTATTCTCCATACCATAATACTATCATTTGCATTCCTCCCATTGATATCATAAGCTGATACTGTGATTCTATATCTTCCAAAAACCGGTTTACTCCAAGTCCATCTGTAAGGTTCTTCTCCATCAACGAATCTTAGTTCATTATCTATATAGAATTCTACTTTGAGAATATCTCTACTGCTAGTAACATCGGTCTCTATTGTTATACTACCCAGTATAATGGTTTCTCCAACACGAGTTATTGGTTTATTGAAAAGATAGAACCAGTTTTCTTTTGGTTTAACTATCTCTATAGAGAGAAAAGGAGTTTCTGTGATTTTGAAGACCTTTGTTCCTTTTCCTTTAATAGTATCGTGAATGATGATATTGCCATTGTTGTATTCATAGAATATAGCTGCATTAGATAGTAACTCTAGTAGATATATCTCCTCTAAACCGAGTTTTTCTGCTTCGATGAGTAAGGTATAATCTTTTGTTACACTATCATTATTTCTCACAGTGAAGTATATAGTTGTTCCTTTACCGAAGCGTTCTACGAATACTTCTTCATCATTTGTCTTCGCGTATGTTATTGGCTCCCATCCAGCGAGATGTAATTCATCAATTATTGGGATAATTTTTTGGTAGAGCAACCTTGCCTTCTCATAATCCCTACACTTTTCGAAGAAGTCATCTTTCATGATGGGATAGATTCCATAGAAGATACTTTCATTGATATATTCCTCTACATATGGCATGATTATTCGACCTTTTTCATCCCACATTTCTCCACACTGGAATGCCATCACAAAACGATGATACCCCATGCTTCTTCTATAGTTTAACTCGATATCGTTGAAGTTCCATCTCGTTGTAGAACTCATCTCAAATGGAAGCGCTGCTAGATAAGGGAAACCAAAAGATGAAACACCTCTCTCAATGCAGTTCCCTGTAATCCGTGCATGAGGCTGGTTTTCTTCAAGCCATTTGGATAGAT
This sequence comes from uncultured Thermoplasmatales archaeon, assembly GCA_964499875.1. Lineage (GTDB taxonomy): Archaea > Thermoplasmatota > E2 > DHVEG-1 > DHVEG-1 > B44-G15. The sequence goes on from CAZCPZ010000008.1 coordinate 7,510, forward strand.
ACTGTAAATATTCTACCATGGGATTCATCGCTGGTACACCTGGTTTGAAGTTATTGGGGCTATACGTTAGTGGGTAGTTTGTATATTTGAAACGCGAAGAGTTCATATCTATAAATTTTAGTCGATTCATGAAATTATCTAGTTCAACACCATTCAACACTGCATCATATCTCTCAGCGTTTTCAAACGCAGGTATTATACAAGTATTCATCATTACATCTGCTATGTTGAAACCAGGTAACTCTGGATCTGTATTTAATGGAAATTTTCCTAACCATTTATTCGGTGCCCATCCGGGACCCCATAATATAGCCGCAAGTATAACATCACCATTAATGTCATTGATAGTTGAATTCTTAGCTCCTATTGCTTTCGCTCTTACCAGGTAGCTTCCATTTTCTGAGTAATAATCTATTAAATCAAGGAATTCCTCATAGTTTGGAGAGGGATTCATCTTGGACTGTAGAGATTGTACTTCGAATTCAGATGGAAGGGTATATTCACAAGCATAGATTTTCCTTTTATTGAGTTCTGATAGATACTTCGCATAGTTGTCATCGTAGAAATGACCTTGGAAGAATCTTATACCAAAATCTGCAAGGTCTCCTGAGGCATTAAACCAAAAATCTGAACCTAGATCTTTTTCAAAATACTCTGAGAAGAATTTATAGTATCTATCTAAGGCGCTTCTAAAACCCCATTCACTATCACATCTATATATGTATATGGTGAAATTTACAGTGTCAAATCTAGTTAGCGGTGATAATCCAAAGCTAAGGGATATACCAAATTTACCTAGATGTGTATCGTAGAAGATTCTAAAGATGCGGGGTTTTGATAGCGGTATAGCTAATGAGAGACCTATGTTCTTATTTGTTATTGCGGATGTAGGGTATACCGATAGTGGTAGGTAACTGCTTTCATCAGCGTTTATCACCATTTCATATACTCCATCTTCTATTTCTCTCCAGTTTCTTATATCATCCCACCATATCCAACTATCAGCATTTATTGGTAGTAGGAAGTAGACATCTATTGCTTTTTCCTGTTGTTGGTTGCTGTTTATTTCTGCGTTTATTTCTATGTATTCTCCCGTAGATTCATAAGCTGCTTTGAAACCTAGGTTTTCAAAAAAACCTTCATATACAAGATTATCCTCCTGTTGTCTTAGTGTACCCGTTATTGGTTTCATCTTTGTTTCATCTGGCATTTCATAGAAAACTACATCATCGAACCATACAGTGTTTCTCCTTGCTCCTGGTACACTCATATCCTTTGGGCCGGTAAAAACAAGCATTATCTCTGCCTTCTCTGCATTTAATGGTGAAACAATAATTTTTGAAAACTGTTTCCAAGAGTTCACTGTACGTTGAATTTGCAATTCTTCTTGACCTATCTTCTCACCCTGACTGTTATAGAATACGCAGTAGACGTACACCGAGAGTATCCACCACTCTTCAAGAAATCCAAAATCATCCATTGTAAATAACGAAAGACAATACTCGGTATTTCCATTAACATTTATTGGGGAGGAGACATATGCCATTTGATCGGGTTTGTTTGAGGAAGAAGCAGACATTTTCAACGATTTACCCCCAGAATAAACATTCTCTCCGTCTAAAGAAATGCCGTTATCCCCATGTATTACGTAGACTCTCCATCCATCTGCTACACCATCATTATCATCATCTATCTCAAAACTAGGATTATAGACAAGGTTCTCTATTTCATAATCTAGTGTGAAGTCTCTTATCCAAAAAACTGGAGATGTCTCCTCGAGAAGCTCTAGGTTATCTATTTGGAGGCTTTCGATATATCCATTTTCATCTAATGAGATATAAACCCCGTCATTAGTGGAAATATCATATTTATCATCTAGACCCTGTACGTTTATCTGAGAAAGTAAGAGGAGCACAAAAAGGCTTATAACACCTATCTTTCCTATACCTGATATGTTGCTTTCATCTCTCAGGTTTTTAGTTATCATGTGATTAGAATGTGAGTCTATAACTTATAAGGTTACGCCCAATTTTTTCCCAAATATTTCCCATAATATTGGATTTTCAGTAGTATACAAGGGATTAATCCTCTCCGTTTCTCCTCCCTGAGGTTCATTTTATCTCTATTTACAATAACAAGCCTTCGCGAAGCCTGGTTATAAAGAAAAAACCGATGAATCTTCAAAAAACTGGATATGAAGTAAAGAAGGATTGGCCATGTTAAACACCTTGTGAGGATAGAAAGTGGCTTCCTAAAAACATCTTCTAAGGGAAACATCATGGTATATCAAGAAGCACCCTGTACCCCGCTCTCCAACGAGAGAAATACAGCGATTCAAAACTATTCTATCCGATTATTACCCAGATGAGTCAAATTGAAACGCCTGGTTTAAGACATGGAAAGATCGGTTGAAGCACACTCTAACCACTTAGGGGGTAACGACAAGATTCATAATGTTACTTCCTTAATCTTAGTGATCTGATTAAGAATTTGATTAGTTGGGTACTGAGTAATTCTCATCGTGTTCCTCCTGCTGATATGCCTTAGTAAACCCCCTATTATTTCCAAAAACATCCAGAATTGGTGGTCAAAAAGTATTCTTGGAAGAATAATTTGGGAATAATAGAGAATAAAAAACCTGGTTCCCAGCCATTATTATCCAAAGATTAATGATTCTTGAGGAGTATCGTGTAGTCGTATCATCTGTAGGTTTATATAAACTTGATTTTTGATTGGTAATCTGAATATATACGAGATATATGAGTGATCATCCAGAGTATGATGTCTTGAGAGAGGGATCTACAAGAAGCTTAGAACATGATGTGTTTGTGGTACTTTTTAGATTTCCTATCTAGACTTTTCAATACCCCAGAAACTAATTGAAGTAAGCTTTCTCTTCTGAAAAAGAAAGTTTCATTTACACGAGAAAGGATAAAAACTATGGGGCAATCAAAACTCGATTTAACAAGGGAGTATAAGTCATATTATACAGCAAAAAACTACTCTAGAGATTATGGAGATTGATGAAGGTAGATTTCTTACAAATAGAGGGGAAGGGGCCCAGCTGGTGAAGTATTTCAGACCTATATTCGGTGCTCTTTTTCCCTTGCCTATAGTGTTAAGATGCTGATGAAGAAAGAGGATAAGGATTTCATAGTTGCAAAACTTGGATGTCTATGGTGGATGAATTCTGATAAAACCATTTGCTGAAGCCTCTCATGAGGAATGGAGATGGAAACTTCTGATTCGTCAACCAAGGTTTGTAACTCCTGAAAATTGTTGAAGAATCCAAGGATAAAGTTATGAAAAAGAAAGACGTAGAACTCGTAAATAAGATTGAACCAGAGATATGAAAGAAAACGTGTTCAGATACTACATATCGGTTCTTACTCCACGGTATCTGAATCATGGGAGAAAATACTGGAATTCATGAAAGAGAAGAATCTTACCTGTGATGGAGTCTTCATAAAATTTATCTCCCTGATCCTAGGGGAGTACCTGGAGATAAATTGAAAACAATCTTGAGACAACCTGTGAAAGATAAAGAAGGCTGAGAGAAAACTCTCCAAATGCCTTTACACTCACTTTTGTTGGAGTCTTTAACTGTGGTGTATTTAAAACTTTGCTAGTAATCTATTTAGATTCCACAGATACATCTAGTATTGTTTTCAATAGGAAAAGTTTTAACAAGGGTTAAAGGAATGTAGAGAGATGATATGAACGCTATACTGAAGATAGAAAACCTTAGTCTTACTTTGAATGGGAAAAAGATTCTTGACAACCTAAATATTGATTTCTGGGAGGCACGGGTTCATGCTATAGTTGGACCGAATGGTGCCGGTAAATCTACACTGGCTTATACTATAATGGGTTTGGAGGGTTATAGAAATATAGATGGAGATATATTGTTTGAAGGTGAATCGATTAAACACTTAGATGTGAGTAGTAGAGCAAAAAGGGGTATAACTCTTGGTTGGCAGGAACCAGCTAGGTATGAGGGATTAACCATAAAGAAGTTTATTCTCTCATCGTCTAAGGAAAAGAGTTTGGAAGCTGTTGAGGATGCTCTTAGGAAGGTGGGTTTAGTACCTGAGGAGTATATGGATAGAGCTTTGGATAAAACGTTGAGTGGAGGAGAGAGGAAGAAGATAGAACTTGCTTCGATACTAGCAATGAGACCAAAACTCGTTATGTTGGATGAACCAGACTCTGGTATAGATGTAGCCTCTCTGAGGGAGATTTTTGAGGGAATAAAGTTGTTGAAGGAATATGGATCCACGGTGTTACTTATAACTCATAGTCTGGAGGTTATGAAACAAGCGGAGTATGCTTTCCTTATATGTGGTGGGAAACTAGTTGATAAAGGTGGAGAAGAGAAGATTCAACCTTATTTTGAGATGGAATGTCTACCATGCGATCATAAAAACCTGCCGAGTAAGGTGGCTTAGAGATGGAGGCTAATGATTTATTTAAACTTACCCAGCAGGAAGATGTTTTGAAGGATAGAAACACTGGGCATCTATTGATAAATGTAAACAAGATAGTCAGTAAAAACTTGGTTAAAGGGTTGAGGATAAAAGCTGAGGAAACCATGGATGGAGTAAACATTGAGATGATAGTGGAGAAACCTATAGAGAACCTGGTTCACCTCTGTTTTGGTGTAACCCATGAGAAGGCTTTGCAGAAGATAAACATGGATGTAGAGGTGAGAAGGGATACTAGGATAAGTGTTTTATCGCATTGTATTTTCCCAAGGGCAGTAGATGTTAAACACGTGATGGATGCAAGGATTAAGGTTGGAGAAAGAGCAACTTATAGGTATATGGAGAAACATATTCATAGTGAGACAGGTGGAATAGAGGTTTATCCAAAAGCTGTTGTTGAGCTTGATAGGGGAGCTAGATTCTATACTGAGTTTGAGTTACTTCGAGGTAGAGTTGGTAAACTAGAGATTAATTATGAGGTGACAGGTGGAGTAGAGAGTGTAACAGAGATGACTAGTAGAGTTAGTGGTAGAGGAGATGATGTGATCAAGATAAGAGAGAGTAGTAATCTTATTGGGAGGAAAGCTAGGGGTGTATTAACGTCTAGAGTTGCAGTTAGAGATTCTGCGAAAGCAGCGGTTTATAATAGGATAATTGCAACGGCACCTTATACTAGGGGTCATGTTGATTGTAAAGAAATCATTCAAGATAATGGTTCAGCTACAGCTATACCGATAGTAGAGGTTAGGCATCCAAAAGCGCATGTAACTCATGAAGCTGCTATTGGTAGTGTGGATACAAAACAACTAGAAACCCTCATGTCCAGAGGGCTCAGTGAGGATGAAGCAGTAGAAGTAATAATCGAGGGGTTACTAAGCTAGAATTATGTGGAATGGATTCAAATCATCAAAAAGAAATGTTGATTCCTAGAAATATCTCTCAATTCCAATTGTATTTGGAAAAACCAATTTAGAGGTTTAACGCTACTAGTATACCTAGGATTGTAATGATTAATCCTATGATTCTACCAAGTTTTTCTTCATCGATTCTATTCACATAGAGTAAACCAAAGGATGCTCCCATGATAGCTCCTACTACGCTAATCAAAGCAACTTCTCCTATAACCTCGTTTTGAAACCCATGACTAAGGGCACCGGATCCAGCGATAAACAACATCATTAACAGGGAACCTATAGCAGTATGTAAGTCATACTCCATGATGAAGATCAGGAGGAATGTTACGAATCCGCTACTCCCCATACCTGAGAAACCACTTGCAAAACCAACTAGGGAAATCGAATACTATGCATGAGAATGTTTTATGAGCCTTAAACCAATTTGAAACCAAGCTTCTTATTCACATACTTAACGTTCCGTTTCACTCCTCCTTATTAGTGTCATACCAAGAGCTATGAGAACAACCACTATAGCAATCCTCAAACCCTTCTCTGGTGTACCAGTGGTGAATAATCCTCCAATAGCTCCGCCTATCATACCAGAGATAGCAACGAGTATAACTGGTTTTAGTTTCACATTTCCTTTTAGTAGGAATATGATCCCTGCGATCACACCAATTATTCCATCTATCAATAAGTTGGTACCAATGGCATGATACACAGATGCCGCAAGATAAATAGTTAGGAATGGAACCATGAAGGATTCAGCGGTTCCAGATGCAATACCAACAGATATACCACTACTACATCCAACTAGGAAGAGGAGAAACTGAGAAAAGGTTTCATCAACCATGAGAGCAATGAAAGAATATTCCTATTTTTAATGTACCCTCAGAAATTGGGAGCAGAAGTAAAATCTTTTAAAACTTTGGGTTTACAAATCGGTTGGGGTTGTGATGAAGAAGAATTTGGTATATGGAATAATATCTATGTTTCTAGTTGTTGGTTTCAGTGGATGTATACAGAATAAAACTGT